>DATMNF010000102.1:0-18891 GCA_035569355.1 Steroidobacteraceae bacterium | reverse complement strand
TTCAAACAGGGCTGGAAGCCCGACATGTCGAATGTGGTGCGCACCGGCAAGCGCGTCGCGGTCGTGGGCGCAGGCCCCGCGGGCCTCGCCTGCGCCGACATTCTGGTGCGCAACGGCGTGACGCCGGTGGTCTTCGATCGGTATTCCAAGATCGGCGGGTTGCTCACGTTCGGCATTCCGCCATTCAAGCTGGAAAAAGACGTCGTCGAGAAGCGTCGCGAGATCATGGAGTACATGGGGGTCGAATTCCGCCTGAATGTCGACGTCGGCCGCGATATTTCTTTCGACGCCGTAACCGAAGAATTCGACGCGGTGTTCCTCGGCATGGGAACGTACACCTACGTCAAGGGCGGATTCGCCGGCGAGGATCTGCCGGGCGTGCACGAGGCGCTGCCGTTTCTCATCTCCAACATCAATCGTGAAATGGGGATCGTCGATGAGCGGGCGCGCTTCATCGACATGCGGGGCAAGCAGGTGGTGGTGCTCGGCGGCGGCGACACCGGCATGGACTGCAATCGAACGGCAATCCGCCAGGGGGCGAAAAGCGTCACCTGCACCTACCGGCGCGACGAGGACAACATGCCGGGCTCGCGCCGCGACTACAAGAACAGCAGGGAAGAGGGCGTCACATTCTTGTTCAACAAGCAACCCATCGAAATCGTGGGTTCCGATCGGGTGCAGGGCGTGAAACTTGTGGAGACACGCTTGGGGCCGCCGGGACCGCGCGGACGGCGCATCCCGGAAGTCGTACCTGGGACGGAAGAAACGATCGATGCCGATGCGGTGATCATTGCGTTCGGATTTTTGCCGAGCCCTCCCGATTGGTTCGTCAAGCAGCAGATTGCCCTGCATGCGAACGGCCGGGTGCGCGTGTCGGGGGCGCCGCAACTGAAGTTCCAAACCACGAATCCCAAGGTGTTCGCCGGCGGCGATATGGTTCGCGGCTCGGACCTCGTGGTGACTGCGGTATTCGAAGGCCGCGAGGCTGCGCAGGGGATCTTGCGCCATTTGGGGGTGCGCGCTTAAGCCCGCGCCCAATCCGCGCGTCCGGAATATTGAGGTCCGAAAACGGCGAGTATTGGCCCCGCGAATTGGCTACTCTAGAGCCATGGAACTGAACTCCGACGCTTGTTTTCGCGCTGTGCGCGCCCGCGACCGCCGCTTCGACGGCCGATTTTTCGTGGCTGTCACCTCGACCCACATTTATTGCCGTCCCATCTGTCCGGCGCGGCCGCCAAAACGCGAGAACATGCGCTTCTATTCCAACGCGGCGGCCGCGGAGGGGGCGGGTTTTCGGCCATGCCTTCGTTGCCGGCCGGAACGAGCGCCAGGCTTCGCGTCCGTCGACGCGGTGAGCCGACTGGTCGGCGCCGCGATCGCCGGCATCGAAGAACACGCGCTGTCCAGCGCCAGAGTCGCCGACCTCGCGGCGTCGCTCGGAGTCACGGACCGGCATCTGCGGCGCGTTACGGAATCGGAGCTCGGGGTATCGCCGATTGAGCTTGCGCAGACGCAGCGCCTCTTGCTGGCGAAGCGTCTGCTGGGTGAAACAAACCTCAGCCAGACGGAGATCGCCTTTGCCAGCGGCTTTGGCAGCGTGCGGCGTTTCAATGCGTTGTTCAAGTCACGTTATGGCCTAAGCCCGCGGGCCCTGCGAGGTACGGCAGGCGCCGCGGACGGCCTGCATTGCCAGTTGGAATTTCGCCCGCCGTTTGCATGGAACCGGTTATTGGACTATCTCAGGGTACGCGCCATCCCGGGTGTGGAAATGGCGGACGCCACGCACTACCGGCGCACGGTGTCGATCGATGCGCACCACGGCTGGATTGCCGTATCGCTGGGCCGGAAAAGCAACGCACTGGACGTCGAGATCGCGCCTTCGCTGTCGCCCGTGATCGGCGCCGTGATTGCCCGCGTGAAGCGGCTATTCGATTTGGGAGCGGCGCCCGATGCGGTGAGCGAGTCGTTGTCCCAGGATCCGTTGCTCGCGAAGGTGGTGGACCGAATTCCCGGGTTGCGCGTCGCCGGAGCCTTTGACGGATTCGAGCTCGCGGTGCGCGCAATTCTGGGCCAGCAAGTCTCGGTAAAAGGCGCGACGACGCTGGCCGGCCGCTGGGCGCAGGCTTTTGGGGTCGCGATCGCCACTCCTTATCCTGTGCTCAATCGGCTGACGCCGACCGCGCAGCAAATGGCATCCGTCACCGCCGATGAGATCTCCGCGCTGGGCATCGTGGGCGCTCGGGCGCGTTGCCTGGCCGCACTTGCGCCGGCAGTGCTCGAGCGCAAGGTGGCCTTGACGTTTGCGCCGAACGTCGAGGAGCAGATCGAAGCATTGATGCGCCTGCCGGGCATCGGCCCATGGACCGCGCAATACATCGCGATGCGGGCGCTGCATTGGCCCGACGCATTCCCCAGCGGCGATCTCATGCTCATGAGGGCGGCGAATGCCACTCAAAAGCAATTGCAGAATCTCGCCGAACGCTGGCGCCCGTGGCGGGCATACGCGACACACTATCTGTGGCAATCAGTGGGAGTGAACCCATGAACGCTTTTGGTTATTTTGAAAGTCCGATCGGCCGTCTGCTGCTCACCTCCGATGGCAGCGCTCTGACCGGCCTCTACATGGAGCCGAGCCGCAAGGCACGGTCCACGGAGGGCTGGACGCAGGATGTCACGGTGGCGCCCTTGTCGGCGGCCGTTCGTCAGCTGACGGAATACTTCGCCGGCAGCCGGCGGGTCTTCGAGCTGCCGTTGCGCCTGCAGGGAACGGATTTTCAGCGGCGCGTGTGGCGCGAGCTGACCGAAATTCCTTATGGAGAGACCTGGTCGTATGGCGAGCTTGCCAAACGAATCGACAGTCCCAGCGCCTCGCGTGCCGTGGGACTCGCGAATGGCCGCAATCCCATCGCCATTCTGGTGCCGTGTCACCGGGTGATCGGTGCCGACGGTTCGCTCACGGGCTACGGCGGCGGCCTGGACCGCAAACGCTGGCTGCTCGCGCATGAAGGGTTGCACTAGAGGAGCCTGTCTGACGCGAGGCTCCTAGATCAGCGGCAGGGTGACGGTGAATACCGCTCCGCCGCCGTCCGCGCGGTTGGCCGCAACCGCCGTGCCGCCGTGAAATTCAGCGACCAGCCTCACGATGTACAGACCCAGACCGAAGTGCGGTTTATCGTCGCGGCCCTGGCGCTGCTCGAACAGCGACTCGAATAGCCGTCCATGGAGAGCTTGCGGGATCGGCGGCCCATCGTTCTCTACCTGCAGCCGGTAGTTGCCCTCCGAGCGCTCCAGACGCACGGTGATGACGCCCGCGGAAGGACAGAAGTCGACGGCGTTTTCGACGAGTTTGTCGAGCAGCTGCACGAGCAGGTCGGGTGCGCCGCGAACGAAACAGGGGTCGCCGGGTGTCTCGAGAGCGAAACGCGCCTGGGGAAAACCGTCCCGATAGGCGGCGACCGCCGACGTCAGCAGCTCGCGCAAATCGAAATTCACGCATTCCGCTTGCTTGATGCTCTCTTCGACTCGTGCCGCCGCGCCGAGCGCACTCAAAATGGATTGCAGTCGCTGGGTGCCTTCGCGTGCCCGCGTCACATAGCGGCGCTGGTCGTCGCGCACGCCCTCGGACTCGAGGTTGTCGAGCGAGGAGCGCACGATGGTGAGCGGCGTGCGCAGTTCGTGCGATAGCTTGCCTCCCAGGGTGCGAAGGTACTGCGTGTGTTCGTTGAGGCGCGCCAGAAGGCGCTCGAAGCCGCGGGCCAGGGCGCCGATTTCATCGCCGCTGGCGGATTCCGGCATATCGAGGCGGATCTTTCCATCGCTGCCCACGGCCGAATCGGCGGCGTTGCGCAAGCGTCCGATGCGCACACTGATCCAAGTCGCAAAGCAGAACATGACGAGGACCGCTGCCGCGGTGGCGAGCAGGGTAAGATTGAACAGGCGCGTCACGGCGCGATCGCGTAAGGCTAGGAGTTGATCCCCGGCCTGCTCCAGAACCACGGCGCCGCGCGTTCGGCCCTCGACAATCACGGGCGCGGCGGCGGTCAAGCGCAACTCTTGCGCCGCGCTGCGCACCCATTCCGCGTGCGGCAGCCCGGCGAGCGCAGCGGTCACGCTGTTGCCGCCGAGCCGGTCGGGCGCCGCCGCCTCGAGCGGAAAATTCGACGTGTCGACGGACATGAAGCGCCGATACCAGGACTCGGTATCCGCTTCGGATTCGCCCGCCGGGCTTGCGCTCAAGTTGCCCGCAACTCCGAGTTTCAGCGCGTTGGCGTCGATGACCGTGGCGCGAGTGCCGTCGCGGATGAAGGTACCCAGCAGCTCATCGAGGCCCGGCGTCGTGAAGAACAATCGGCCGCCTTCCGGGACCTCGGCGGCGCTGACCCCCGCCTTGCCGGGCCCGCGGCCGTCGAGGGCTTCGACCCAGAGGCGCGTCGCGACGAAGCTCAAAGGAATGCGTGCCTCCAGGCGGTAACCCGCGGATGTCTGCAGCCAGAATGCTTGTATCCGCGGCTCTTCCACCACGCGATCCGCTCCCCGATCGTCCTTGACGACTTTTTGCGCGGCGATCAATCCGGGGGCATTGGTCCCGAACAAATAAGCTTCTTGCGTGCCATCGGGCCGCTCGAGCGTCAGATCGATTCGATCGAACCGGTCCTTGTCGAGATGTACGTTGCTCGGCTCGGGGTCGAACTTGGGGTCGTCGACCTCCATATAGAGGTAGAGGTATCGCTCGATGGCGCCCGCCTGCAGGCGCGCACCATATCCGGTCGAGCTGGGCAAGGCCGCGGGCTCGGCCGCGATTCCCCAATCATCGCGATAGCCGTCCAGCAAAGGCACGCTGCGCAACGGATACACATAGAGGTCCCCGCCGCTCGGAGCGAATCCTGGCGGCTCGTCGGGACCGCGAAACACGCGCTGCGGCTGTGCCGACAGGGCGTTCGCGATGGTGCCTGCGCTCGCCAGCAGTGATTTTTCCTGCGAGTCGCGCAGCGCCGTCTCGAGCTCGCGCGCGTATTGACAACCCGCCCACGGCAGCACCAGCGTTGAGAGCGCGACCACGAGAAGTTGCAGGCGAATGCTCACTCGACCCAGCGGTAGCCCATACCATAAACGGTCTGAATCGCATCGAAAGCCGCGTCGATTTGCTGGAATTTTCGCCGCACGCGCTTGATGTGGGACGTGATGGTATTGTCGTCCAGGACCACGTTCGCGGCATCCATCAGTTGCTGCCGGTTCTTGACGTGCCCGGGATTGCGCGCCAGCGCGTGCACGATCCAGAACTCGGTCAGCGACAAGGTGACCGCCGTTCCGTTCCACGTGGTCTGCATCTTCTCGCCGTCGATGACGAGGGCGCCGCGCCGAACGATCTCGGCGGCATTGTCCGGCCGCTTCAGGGCATCGATGCGCCGAAACAAGGCGGCGACCCGGGCCGCCAGATGCGGCAGGCTCACATCCTTGGTGAGAAAATCATCGGCGCCGAGTCGCAGTCCCGAGACGGCGTCCAGTTCACTGTCCCGCGCGGTGAGGAAGATGATGGGCAGCTCAGCCGAGAGCGCGCGCAGGTCGCGGCACAGATCGAATCCGCCCTCCGCCTCGTCGTCGAGCGAAATATCGATGATGGCGAGGTCGGGGAGGTGTGTTTGGAACGCCTGCATGGCGGTCTTGCGATTGCCGTAGGTCTTGACGGTGTAGCCATGCCGCGCCAGCGCCGCCGCATAATTCTCCCGCAATGCCGGCTCGTCCTCGACAATCGAGATGAGCTTTTTCATCGCCAAATCATAGCCGATGACGGCCATTAATTTGAGAACCGCGTCGGAAAAGCGTGCCGCCATCATTCGCCACAGTTGGCCCTGAATCCGCCCGAATCGAGCCCCGAGGAATCGCGATTCACGTCGGACACTGATCTCGTCAAGCAAAACGAGGTGCGGGATCATGTCGACAATCTCTCGGATGAGCACTTGCGATTCTCTGCGGAGGGTCAAGTCTCCATGGCAATCCGGCACGAAGGAAACGTGGTGGTCGCAGCGTCGCGAAGCATCGCTCAACTGGCTGGCGCTCGGAGTATTGCTGGCGGCGTGGAATGCCTCGGAGAACGAGACGGCGAGCGCGCCGCAGCGGCGGCCGGAGGCACTACGCGGCTATCCTTCCGTCTCCGTGCGTGCGGCGGCGCTGCATTCCGTGCAGCTGCGCACGCGACCGATGAGTTGATCGGCCGCCGCTGAATTCATGAGAATGTCACCATACTGTAAAGCTCGATGGCTCCAATGGCGGGCGTGTCATGCCTGCCACCGATGCCAATAAGCAGATACTGATAGTTGATCGGGACGTCGCCACGGTAGAGCCGCTCCGTCAGAAGCTCTGTGACGCGGGGTTCGTCGTGCGCGCAGTCAGAGACGGATCTGCGGCGGTGGCGGCCTTGGCGGAGCGGCCGCCTCATCTGCTGATGATCGACTGGAATTTGGTCGGATTTGCCGCGCTGGAGGTGATTGCCGCCGCCCGCCAGGTGCGGATACCGCATGAAGTCAGACTGATCCTCTTGTCCGCACTGTCGAGCGAACCTGACGTGGTTGCCGGCTTCGATCTCGGCGCCGATGACTACATCGCGAAACCGTACTCGGTGCGCGAAGTGGTCGCACGTGTGTGTGCGGTGCTGCGGCCTCACCCGCGCAGCCACCGTCCGGTAATCAATTTCGACGAACTGACGCTCGACACGTCGGCGAACCGCGTGACGGTGCGTGGAGAATTGCTGAACCTCCGCGGCGCCGAATACCGGATCCTGGAATTTCTGATGATGCATCCCGGCAGAACTTTCAATCGCTCTCAGCTGCTGACGCATATTTGGGGCGACGACACGGAGGTCGATGAGCGCACGATCGACGTGAACGTGCGACGGCTGCGCAAGGTCTTGACTGCGCCAGGATACGAGGCGCACATCCAAACGGTGCGCGGCTTCGGTTACCGTTTTGCCAGCCCTTGCGGCACCGGCGCCGAATGAGAACGGCGTCTCATTTCTACTGTTCCACGTGACGTTCCACGGCTAAGTGCTTTTTTTGTAAGCAAATCTTCTTTCGCGAGTCACATAACCGTAACAACTCTTGGCGATCTTGACGGGCAGGTTGAAGAGTTACGGAGGACGTGACATGGCAGAACGCAATGCCCCCTCGCCGCTGCGACTGCGAACGGTCTTTATCTCGGACATCCATCTGGGATTCAAAGGCTGCAGTGCCGAATTACTGCTCGATTTCCTGCACAACGTCGAGATGGATACGCTCTTTCTGGTCGGCGACATCGTCGATGTCTGGAGCATGCAAAAGAGCATGTTCTGGCCGCAATCGCACAATAACGTACTGCGCACGATCCTGGGCAAGGCGAAACGAGGCACCAAGATCATCTTCGTTCCCGGCAACCACGATGAGGTATTTCGTGAATTCGACGGTGCCGTGTTCGGCAATCTCGAGATACACAAAGAATACGTGCACTACGGAGCCGGCGGGCGGCGCATGCTGGTATTGCACGGCGATGAGTTCGACAGCGTCGTGAAGTGCAGTCCGTGGCTCGCCAAGTTGGGAAGCAATATCTACGACATATTGCTGGCCGCGAATCCCTACATCAATTGGTTGCGCCAAAAATTCGATTTGCCGCACTGGTCGCTGTCATCGTACCTGAAGAACAAAGCCAAGACCGCGGTTCAATACATCGGCAGCTTCGAAGATGCCGTCGCGACCGCTGCCCGCAAGCGCGGCGTTGATACGGTGGTCTGCGGGCACATCCATCGCGCTGAAATACGCGATATCAACGGGATCCTGTACTGCAACGACGGCGATTGGGTCGAGAGTTGCACCTCGTTGGTCGAGGACATGAACGGCCATCTGCGCTTGATCGACTGGCCCGCGTTGCGAGCGCAAACACATGCCGCACCGGCGGCGGTGCCCGTCGAACAGGCAGCCTGATCCGCAGAGAATGCAATGAACGACGTCTGCGAAATCTGGAGTCTGCCTTGGCATGGATTGCAGAGAAGTCTGGCCAAGGCAATTACCGCTCGGGCGAGCGCAAACCGCGACGTCGCCCGCAAGTTCGCCAACTTCAAATCCGACGAAATGCAGGACTCGGGCTTTTCCGGCAGTTCTTGGCTGGGCCGGGCCCTGCAACGCGGGGACCTGCTCCTGCCGCTTTAAGCGAATTGCCGTTTCACTGTCTGCAAACCGTCACATTGACGGAGCAGGATCGCGGCTACGCATGGCTCGGAGAGAAACCAATGAGCAGTCTCGATTTCGATTTCGATCTTGACTCCCGGATGAGCCGCTTGGAGCGCAAATGGCGAGAGGCTTACGACGCGGGCAAAGTCGCGCGAGCCGATTACGAGACTCTCGCAGCCAGCGCCAAGGCTAACGCAAGCCTGCTCGATCTGGCCCGCGAGCGAATGGCTCGTATTGAAGCGTTGAAAGCGCGCATCATCGAGGAAATGGATCGCCTCGAAGACGGCACGGCGGGGAAGGGCTAGCCGATGATGATCGGCGGCCGCGCCGTGCAGCCGAGCGCGAAGACAGACGGCTTTGCAGACCCCGATCTCGCGATCGACCACCTGGAACGCCGTTGGTTCGCGGCAGCGGCAGCGGTCAAGAGTCTACAGGCTGAATGCGACGTGCTGCTCGAAGTCGTGCACCTTGCCGAGGACGCCTGGGGCTGCGCCTACGCGAAGCTCTCCCGACTGGAGGAACTGAGAGATGCGTTGGGGGACCGGTTGGCCGCCCGCGATTCGGCGATGCCGCGCGAGGTGTCGGCAGCGTAAAGCGGCCTTCCCGCCATTGGACGAATTCGTCGAGGGTGGCCATACTCGCGAACGATGAAGTGGAGTTACCACCCGTCGTACCAGGTTGCCTTGCCCCCCGGCCATCCGTTTCCGATGAGCAAGTACTCCTTGCTCAAAGCTCAGCTGCTCGCGGAAGGCATACTCGCGGAGGGCGATATTCTCCAGCCCGAGCCGATCGATGCGCCCACTCTTGCGCTCGTGCACACGCCCGAGTACCTGGCCAAGCTCGCCTCGTCGGGACTTTCGGCGGCGGAGCAACGGCGGCTCGGGTTACCCTGGTCAGAGGCGCTGTGGCAAAGATCGCGCCTGGCCGCGGCCGGGACCCTACTGGCGGCGCGCGCGGCGCTCGAGGGCGGCCTCGCCGCGAATCTGGCAGGAGGCACGCATCATGCGTTCGCCGATCATGCCGAGGGATTCTGTGTGCTCAACGATGTCGCCATCGCCATACGCAAGCTCCAGGCGGAGCGCACGATCGAGCGGGCGGCGGTGATCGACCTCGACGTCCATCAAGGCAATGGCACCGCGGCGATCTTCGAATCGGCGGCCGAGGTATTCACGTTCTCGATGCACGGCGAGCGCAACTATCCCCTGGTCAAGATGCGCTCCAATTTAGACGTGCCCCTGAGAGATGGGGCGGGCGACTCCGAGTACCTCGACGCCTTGCAGCGGCACTTGCCGGCCGTGCTCGGCAGCGCGAAGCCGGACATCGTCTTTTATCTCGCGGGCGTGGACGTGGCCGCAGGCGACCGATACGGTAAATTGGCTCTCTCCGAAGAGGGCATCAGAGCGCGCGAGCGATGTGTGATCGAGGCCGTGCGCGGCCGCGGCGTGCCGCTGACCCTCGTGCTGGCGGGCGGCTACGCGCCCTCCCGAGCACGCACCGCGGAGTTGCACGCGCATGTGTTTCGGGAAGCGTCTGCTTACGAGCGTGCCGGGGTGCTGGCGCTGTGAGGCCTTGCTAGAAGCGAATCCCCAGCCGCCGATACACATCGGCGAGCAACCATAGGGGCCCAATCATCAGGAACTGAATGTCCTTGAAGAATGACGGGCGCCTGCCCTCGATGGCATGGCCGATGAACTGGCCAATCCAGGCCACCACGAACAAGCACAGACAGATACTCCACAGGGGTACCGCCTGAAGGCGATCGAGCTGATCGAGCGACCACAACATGGCGAGCAGCAACGGGAAGGCGCCGAGGGCAAGGCGCACGGACAGCATCGAATAGTAGAGGAGCGCGGCGAGGACGGCGACGCTGCCCCAGTTCGCGCCGCTGTGCACGGCCCGAATACCGGCGGGAAACGGCAACGACCACAGAAGCCCAAGGACGCACCAGGCAATCACCGGCACGCAAATCCAATGCAGCGCCTTGTTGGTCGGGTTGCGGTGGCTGTCGCCGTAGTCCTCGAGCCATTGAACTGCCGTGCGCATCGCTTGAACGCTACTCCGATGCCGATTTCGATTCAAACAGGCGCCGGGCCGCGGCGCCCCCGCCTGTCGCCTCCGGGACATTGGTGCCCCCGCCGGCCGACGCTGCCGCGGCGGGCCCGAAGTCGTAAGCTTTCTTGTAGGCTCGATACCAAGCCTGAGTCTGCGTGTCGTGGGGCAGACGCAGCGCCAGACCTTCGAGTTCGGCGAGCATCTTGTCGGCGCGCGAGGTGTTCAGATAGATGTCCACCAACCGCCAGCGGTACCGCAAGTCCTCGGGTGCCAGCGCAGCGGCTCTCTCGTAGAGATCGAGCGCTCTCGTCAGCCAATTCATCTCGAAAAGGTAGAGGTCCGCCAACTCGGCATAGTTGGCTGCGTCGGCGGGTGCCGCGCGGATTTTCGCTTCGCCCGCCTGCACCGCTGCGCCTAGCGCAAGAGGGTACGCAGGCAGCGCCGGCGTACCGACGTGAGCGCCATACACCGCGCTCTGCATGTTGGGCGCATGCGCCGAGCGCAGCGCCGCCAGGAACGGATTGTCCGCGTACTTGACGAAGAAATTCACATCATCCTCGAAGCGGTGAAAGTAGGTCCACGCCTTGGCCTCGTCCACGTACCATAGATTGTCCGACCCACGGCGCAACACGATCGGTAAATTGGATTTACCAGGACCCGGCACTGCGAGGGCGAAACTATCCGCGAACAGCAACTGGTAGGGGCCGGCGGAGGTGAAGAATTCGTGGACTCGCAGCTCTTGTTCTTCATTGCGCGGCACCACCGCGCGGAAAATCTGGCTGCCCTCGGTCAAGAGCGGCAGCCGTGGGTCGCCGATCCCCGCCGCGAGCGAGGCGAGGTAGCGCTGCACGGATTCCGTGGCGTCCGGCGACGGCTTGAAATCATCCAACGCAGCTTGCGGCAGCCCGCGGATCGCGCGCTGGTAGTCCTGCAAAGTGGGCCGATACCCCTGGACTAGCGCGCCGGCGCCTCCCGACAGGAACTCAGCGTTCAACCAGCGAGGCTGAGCGGCGCCGGCCTCGCTCTTGGACCCCATGCCGCGCAGATTGGTTGTGATGATCAGCTCGGAGATGAAGTCCTGCGGTACTTCGGAGAGCATGTAGGTCTTGGCCGCCTCTTCGAGGCGATGGCAGTACGCGTCGGGAATGTCGCCTTCGAGCGCGTAGGACACCTCGATCTTCAGAAGATTTTCCCGGGCGGAATAAAGATAGAGGATGCCTCTGCCATTGCGGCGGGCTCCGATCCTCAAGCGAGAGAGAAGGTCAGCCGCGGTTTGCTCCATCGTCGTCGAGGGCGCCAAGGATCGCAGCAGCACCAGCGCGTTTTCGATACCGGATTTCTTCTCCGCGAGCTTGAGGCTCATCCGGAAAGCGAGATCGAAGTCGTGCTGATCCGTTTCATTGATCAGCACGAATTCGGCGCGCTGCGGGCGCGCGAAATGCCATGCGAGCGCACCGGCGAGCGCGGCGAGTACCGCGACGCTCATCAAGATGGCTCGTTTGGACACGGGGCTGATTAGAAGCTGCCGAAGATTTCGGTTTTTTTCCGCTCGGCCGAATAATTGACCAAAAACGGGTCAGTCGAATTCGGATTCAGGCCCAAAATGGAGCGGTCCGCGCCCTTGTTCTTGAGCACGACCACCGGTGTTTCCTGGGGGCCGAACAGGCGGAAAATTCCGGCCGCCGCCTGGCGAGTGTCGTTGAGAACGACAAAGGGATATTCGCTCTCTGCCGGTGAGTAAAGCCCAAGCACCAGGCGGTTTCTGCCGTGAGAGTCGTAGAAGAAAAGGCCAGGTCCGCCGTCGGGCGATAGCGCGAGCTCGGCACGCGCATGGCCCGTCGAGTCAAGTAGCCGAATCCGGCTCGCGGAGACGGCATCTTGTGCGACGGCCGATGCCTGGGGGAGCAAGCGAAGGCCGGTGTTCCCGAGAACGTACGCACCGATGATCCCCCCGATGAATCCCGATACCGCGCCTGCAATGTACGTCTTGTTCATGCCCGGAACGCTACTCCGGGCGTGCGCCGATTCAAACGTCCGGGATCACAAAAAAAGAAACGGTGCGCGGCCGATGGCTCGGCCGGCACCTTGAGGGAAAACTTTCAGCCAACCGCGGTCAGGCAGCCATCAGCCCTTTGAGCTTGTTGATGGCGTTCGACTCGACCTGGCGCACGCGCTCGGCGGAAATTCCATACTCATCCGCCAATTCGTGCAGGGTGGCCTTGTTGTCGGTCATCCAGCGCCGCTTCAATATGCTGCGGCTGCGCTCGTCGAGCTTCTCGAGCGCCATTGTGAGACGCTCGCTGGAATCCTCTTCCCACTCTTCGTTCTCGACTTCGGCGGCGGGGTCGGCGTTGCTCGCGGGCAGGTACATGGCGGGCGAGTAGCTCTCTTCCTCATCGCTCTCCGGCGCGGGATCGAAGGACATGTCGCGTGCCGAGAGGCGCTGCTCCATTTCCCGGACGTCGGCCACGTCGACCCCCAGGTCGCGAGCGACCGCTGCGGTCTCCGCTTCGGTCAGCCAGGCCAAATTCTTCTTCATCTTGCGCAAATTGAAGAAAAGCTTGCGCTGCGATTTGGTTGTCGCGACCTTCACCAGGCGCCAGTTGCGCAGCACGTACTCGTGAATCTCGGCCCGGATCCAATGCACCGCAAACGATACCAGGCGCACGCCCACGCCGGGGTCGAAGCGCTTCACGGCCTTCATGAGGCCCACATTGCCTTCCTGCACCAGGTCGCCCATCGGCAGCCCGTAGCCCAGATATCCGCGTGCAATGTGTACCACGAACCGCAGGTGCGACAGCACGAGCTGCCGGGCAGCGTCCAGATCGGCTTCCGAACGAAACCGAACGGCGAGGGCGACCTCGTCTTCCTTGGACAGAACCGGAATCTGCGATACGCGGTCAATATAGGAGT
This sequence comes from Steroidobacteraceae bacterium, assembly GCA_035569355.1. Classification (GTDB taxonomy): domain Bacteria; phylum Pseudomonadota; class Gammaproteobacteria; order Steroidobacterales; family Steroidobacteraceae; genus Bog-1198. Next base: position 5,731 of record DATMNF010000102.1, on the reverse strand, counting down.
CCAGGCTCCCCACGGGGCCTGCGAACACCAATCCGCCGCTCGCTTGTTTCGCGACTAAAGCAGTAGCCATCAAACCTCCCGATCTCAACGCCTGTGATGCTAGCACTCCTGGGATTCGACTGCTAATGTTACCGATAGTTCACATCGTTTTCAAGTCTTTGAAAAACATGAGGTTACGTGGGTTCGATGGCGCGAATATGTCGCGTCGCAGCAAGCCATGAGCCCAGCCACGCGAGCCCCACGGCGAGGCCAAGAACTAGGGCCGCCATGCCGAATCTCAAGCCCTGCAGGTGAAACGGGCTGCCATACAACTTGGCCAGCGCGTCGACCGGCCTCGCCAACACGGCACCGGCGACGGCCACCAAGATCAGCGCCAGCAGTCCGCCCCCAAGACCATACCAAATGCCGCTGTACAGAAATGGCCGGCGGGCAAAACCGTCGCTGGCACCGACGAGCTTCATCACCTCGATTTCTGTGCGTCGATTCTGGATATCCAGGCGAATGGTGTTGCCGACGATCAGCACCACACCCGCGCCCAGAAGGGCCGCGGTAAGAGCGACCAACCGCCGCAAAATATCGAGCATGGCATGCAAGCGCTTCACCCATTCGGTATCGAGCTGGACGGCTTGTACATCCGCCATCCCAGCGATCGCTCCTTTGAGCGCCTCGGTGCCCTCCGGCGTGCTGGCGGCCAGCGTCGGCGCGACGATGAGAGTATCGGGCAGGGGATTCTCGCTCAGGGCGTCGAGCGCCTTGCCGAACCCGGAATCGTCGCGAAATTGCAGCAAAGCCTGATCCGCGGTGATGATCCGCACGGCCGCGACATCGCTGCGCTGACGCAACTGCTTCGCCGCGGTGGCCACCCGCGCGGCGCTCGCTCTCTTGTCCATATAGACCGACAATTCAAAGGCCTCGTTCCAATTGCCGGTTGCGGTGCGCGCGTTCGCCAAGAACAGGTTCAAGAACAGCGGGAGCGCCAGCGCCACGGCGATGACGCCCATGGTCATCAAGGTCGCAAACGGTTGACCGACGAGGCGACCGAGCGAGCCGAGCAGGGTTTGCGCATGCCGCGCAAAGTAGGCTTGCACCTTCACTGCGGACCCGGCACTCGAGCAAGGCCCGAATCGGCCACGCGCCCGTCGCTCAAGGCGATGCGCCGCGCGGCAAAGTGCTCGATGAGATGCACATCATGGGTGGCGATCACGACGGTCACACCGACCTCGTTGAAGCGTTTGAACAATTTCATGATCTCGAGGGCGAGCTCGGGATCGAGATTGCCGGTGGGTTCATCGGCAATGAGCAGCGCAGGTTTCGCCACCACTGCCCGCGCAATGCCCACGCGCTGTTGTTCCCCGGTCGACAGTTCCAAGGGACCATTCTTCTCCTTGCCGAGCAACCCGACTTGATCGAGCGCGGCGCGCACCCGCTTGTCGACCTCGCGTTTCGGCACGCCGGCGATGATGAGCGGCAGCGCCACGTTGTCAGCCACCGGCCGGTCGTGCAGCAATTTGTGGTCTTGGAATACCACCCCCAGATTTCTGCGAAATCGCGGAATGGCGCGAGGTCTGATGCCCGCAGTATTTTGGTTGTTGATGAAAACTTGCCCGCGTGTGGGGCGTTCGATGAGCGCGATCAATTTCAGCACGCTGCTCTTGCCCGCGCCGGAATGGCCCGTCAGGAAAACCAGCTCGCCGTCGTCGATCGTGAACGATAGGCCGGCGAGCGCCTCGCGGCCGTTGGCATAGCGCTTGTGGACTTGGTCGAAACGAATCATGGATGGGCGCCGGCGGGTCCCGTCTTCAGCAGGGCAGAAACGAACTCGGATGCATTGAATACCCCGAAATCTTCGGTTTCTTCGCCGACGCCGACGAAGCGGATGGGAATTTTCAGTTTCTGGGCGATCGCGAGGACCACTCCGCCCTTGGCCGTGCCGTCGAGCTTGGTGACGACGAGTCCCGTCACTCCCAACCCTCGGTTGAATTCTTCAGCCTGCGCGACGGCGTTCTGTCCGATCGTGCCGTCGAGCACCAACAGCACCTCATGCGGCGCCCCAGGATCCAGGCGAGCCAGGACCCGCTTGACCTTCTTGAGCTCATCCATGAGGTGAACTTGAGTGTGCAGACGCCCCGCGGTATCCGCGATGAGCACGTCGATGTTGCGGGCGCGCGCGGCCTGAAGGCCGTCGAAGATGACGGCGGCGGGCTCGGCGCCCGCTTGCTGGGCAACGAGCGGCACCTTGTTGCGCTCGGCCCAAACCTCCAGCTGCTCGCGCGCCGCCGCGCGAAACGTATCTCCCGCCGCCAGCATGACGCTGCGTCCATCGGCCTTGAGCCGCTGCGCCAGTTTCCCGATGGTCGTGGTTTTGCCGGCGCCGTTGATTCCGACCACCAAAATGACGTAGGGCTTGATGTTCGGATCGAGCTCGAAGGGTTTTTCCACAGGCTTCAGGATGTCGAACATCGCGTTGTGCAAGGCCTCGAGCAGCGCGTCCACGTCGTTGAGCTCCTTGCGAGCGACGCGCCTGCGCAGCTCCTCGAGAATTCGACCGGTGGCCTCGACACCCACATCGGCGGTAATCAGGCGCGTCTCGAGTTCATCGAGGATCTCGGCATCGATTTTGCGCCCTGGCAAGAGCTCCTTGAGGTCGGTGGTGAGCCACGCGGGGCCCTGGTTCAACTTGGCGCGCAGGCGCCTGAAGAATCCGCGCACTCCGGGCTTGTCGGCTTCGTTCGTCATGGGAGGTATGATACTAAGGAGTGGCTACCATCAAGACGGAATCGAACACCTCGGGCGGCGGCCGCAATTCGGTGCGGATCATCGGCGGCGGCTGGCGCGGCCGGCGCATCAATTTCCCTGATATTCCGGGCCTTCGGCCGACCCCCGATCGCGTGCGCGAGACCTTGTTCAATTGGCTGCAGCACGTCATATCGGGTGCACGATGCCTCGACTTGTTCGCAGGCTCCGGTGCGCTCGGTCTCGAGGCTCTGTCCCGTGGAGCCCGCGAGATCGTATTCGTCGAGCAGGCCGTCGCCGCCGCACGCGCCCTCCAAGACCAACTAATCCGCTTCGGCGGCCAGAGCAAGGGACACGTGGTCGAAATGGGCGCCGCGCGATATCTGCGCTCCTCCCCGAGAGGCTTCGACATCGTGTTCTTGGACCCGCCGTTTGGCCGCAACGCCTTGGCGGAATATGTTCCAATGCTCGATGCGGGCCAATGGCTCGGCGTGGGGGGGCTCGTCTACCTGGAAAATGAAAAATCAGCCGGAATACCGGCCCTGCCTTCTCACTGGGAATTGCTCAAATCGAAGTCGGCGGGCGAGGTGGGGTATCATTTGGCGCGCGTCAATGCGCGGGCGACTTAAATGCACAAAAGAACAGCCGTCTATCCGGGGACCTTCGATCCGATCACCAATGGTCATCACGACCTGGTGCGTCGCGCGGCCAGTATTTTCGATCGGCTGGTGGTTGCGATTGCGGCCAATCCGAACAAGGCCCCGATGTTCAGTCTCGAGCAGCGGGTGGATATGGCCCGCCGGGTGCTTGCCGACGTGCAGAACGTCGAAGTGATGGGCTATGTGGGCCTCACCGTCGACTTCGCGCGGCAGAACGGCTTGGCCGTGATCGTGCGGGGTCTGCGCGCGGTGTCGGACTTCGAATTCGAATTCCAACTGGCTAATATGAGCCGCCACCTCACTCCGGAAATAGAATCCGTTTTCATGACACCGCAGGAGCAATACACGTTCATATCCTCGACTCTGGTGCGCGAAATCGCGGTGTTGGGCGGAAACGTATCCGAGTTCGTACATCCGATCGTCGAGATCGAACTCAAACGGCATCGCAAGCTTTGATCGGATCATCATCGGCGCCGCCCCGCATGCGGCAATTGACCCGATTCGTTCTGGTCCCCTTCTTGGCGATCGGCGTCTTCATCGCAGGCGCGCCATCAGCGTTCGCAGATGACGCCCCGGCCGCACCCCGAGCAAAACCATCCGTTCAAGCGCCCGCGAGTGTCGCCGGGCGCGCGGCGGCCGCGCACAAGGGTGCAATCGCAAGCGCATATCCCCTCGCGAGCCAGGCAGGGCAGGAGATTCTCGCGGCGGGCGGAAACGCCTTCGATGCGGCGGTGGCGGTATCGGCGGCACTGGCCGTGGTCGAACCCTCGAGCTCCGGCCTCGGCGGCGGCGGCTTCTACTTGTTGCACCGGCAATCCGACGGCTATGAAACCATGCTCGATGCGCGCGAAAAGGCGCCGGGCGCCGCCTCACGCGACATGTATCTCGACAAGGCCGGCAATGCGATCGAGAACGCATCGATTGCCGGCGCATTGGCCTCGGCCATTCCGGGCGAGCCGGCGGCGTTCGAATACCTGGCCCGCAAATACGGCAAGCTGTCTCTGAAGCAAAGCCTCGCGCCGGCGATTCGCCTGGCCCGCGACGGCTTTCCGCTGTACGCGCGCCTGCAAGGGGCGATTCGCTACAAGCGGCAGGTATTGCAGCGTTCGCCGGATGCGGCCAAGGCCTTTTTGACCGCAGACGGCGCTATTCCGGAGGTGGGCGCTGTCATCAAACAACCGGAGTTGGCGAATACCCTGGAGGCCATTGCCAATCAAGGCGCCAAGGGCTTTTATGAGGGCCGGGTCGCGGCGGATCTCGTGGCCGGCGTCAAGGCGGACGGCGGTATTTGGACCCTTCAGGATCTGGCGGCGTACAAGGTCGTCGAGCGCAAGCCGCTGGTCGGCGACTATCATGGCGCCCGCATCGTCTCGGCCGCCCCGCCTTCCTCCGGCGGCATCGCGGTCATCGACGCGCTGAATATCTTGTCCGGATTCGATCTGCACCGATACGATTCCGCGACGGATAAGCACCTGGTGGTCGAAGCCATGCGCCGTGCCTACCGGGACCGGGCAATTTACCTGGGCGACCCGGATTTCATCAAAATGCCGCTCGCGCAGCTAGGGAGCGCGGACTACGCAGCGGGGCAGCGCAGCAGCATCCGCACCGACAAGGCTATGCCATCCAACATGCTGCCGGGGATCGAATCGGAGCCGGTGGGGATGCAGACCACGCATTTCTCGGTGCTGGACGCGGACGGCAATCGCGTTGCGGCCACGATCTCGGTGAATCTTTTCTTCGGCACGGGGTACATGCCGCCGAAGACCGGCGTGCTGCTCAACAACACCATGGACGATTTCTCCACCAAGCCCGGCAGGCCGAACGAATTCGGGTTGGTGGGTGCAACGGCGAACGCGATCGCACCGAACAAGCGAAGCCTCTCGAGCATGTCGCCGACTTTCGTCGAGACGCCGAAGGGCTTGATGATCATCGGTTCGCCCGGCGGCAGCTACATCATCAGCATGGTGCTCTTGGGCACGCTCAACTATCTCGACGGGATGAGCGCCGCGGACATCGTCAAATACCCGCACTATCACCACCAGTACCTGCCGGACGAAATCGCCTATGAACAGGGCGCGCTCACCGACGCCGAGATCAAGGCGCTCGAGGCCATGGGACACACTCTGAAAGTGCCCAGCTACAAGTGGGGCAACACGCAGGTCATTACCTGGGACTTCGCCACCGGCAAGGTGGAGGCTGCGTCCGATCCTCGCGGCGAGGGCGTGGGCCTGGTGTACTAGGAGCCGCGCCTCAGCGCTGACACGTCGAACACCAGTATGTGGAGCGCTGACCCTGGACGAACTGCTTGATGGAGGACTTGCACACGCGACAGCGTGCTC
>DATMNF010000101.1:0-44121 GCA_035569355.1 Steroidobacteraceae bacterium | reverse complement strand
CGCTGACCCGCGCAAGCCGCGATTTCTATTTGGCTGCCGACGGCTCGCGGCCGTTCACTCACCCGCGCGGCGCGCTGTTCGTCGCCACCGCCGCGCAACAGGAACAACTCTACGCTCTGCACGCGACGCTGTCGGAGGCTTCGCCGAGCGTCGCGCTGTTGGACCCCGAGGCGGCACTCGGGCTCTGCCCGGCGCTGCGTGTGGACACGCTGTCACGCGCGCTGCTTGATCCCGAGGCCCGCGACATCGACGTGGCCACCGTGGTCGATCACTACGTGCGGCAGTTCCGCTCCTACGGCGGCCGGCAGTGCCGCGATACCGAGGTGCATGGACTCGAGCACGCGCGCGGCGAGTGGCGTATCCGCGCCGGCAACGGCGAGATTCGCGCCGGCGTCGTCGTCAACGCGGCAGGCGCATGGGCGGATGAGGTGGCGCGCGCCGCGGGCGTCGCACCTGCAGGCCTCGAGCCCCGCCGGCGCACCGCGGTCCGGGTGAGCGCCGGTCCTTGGAACGTGGCGGCGTGGCCTTGCGTCATCGATGCCTCGGAGCAGTGGTATTTTCGCGCCGATGCGGGCGCGCTGCTGTTGTCGCCCGCCGACGAGACCCCGAGCTCGCCGTGCGATGCGCAGCCGGACGACTACGATGTTGCCCTGGCAATCGAGAGGATCGAAGCGGCAACCCGGCTGATGGTCGAGCGGCCCTTGAGCGCCTGGGCCGGACTTCGAACGTTCGCGGCCGATCGCACCCCGGTGGTTGGGTTCGAACCGGACGTCCCTGGCTTCTATTGGCTCGCCGGGCAGGGCGGTTACGGCATCCAGACGGCGCCTGCGCTTGCGCAACTGGCAACCGCGCAGATCACGGAAAATCTCCCCCCCTCGATCCTCGCCGCGGCAGGCGTCGATGCCGGCGCACTATCCCCCGCACGCCTTCGCTGACATGGACCCCTTCAATCTACAGCGCTTCGTCGACGCTCAGCGGGTCATTTACGAACAGGTGGAAATGGAACTTCGGGCCGGCAGCAAGGAGAGTCATTGGATGTGGTACATCTTTCCGCAGATCGAGGGCCTCGGACACAGTTCGACGGCACGCAAATTCGCGATAACCTCGATCGGCGAGGCACGAGCGTACCTCGATCATCCGCTGCTGGGAGCCAGGCTCCGAAAATGCACGGGGCTGGTGACATCGGTGAATGGCCGGTCCATCGAGGAGATCTTCGGGTATCCCGATCACTTGAAATTCCATTCGTCGATGACGCTGTTCGCGCAAGCCGCGGGCGACAATCGGATATTCATGGACGCGTTGCGCAAATACTTTCGGTCGCAATTCGACCCGCAGACGATGGCGCGCCTGTAACCCGGTTGCGCACGTGCCTCGCGCGAGCGCCGCGCTTCGTTGCAAAATCGGGCAACCGGAATAGTATGGCGGGTCTATCGGACATTTAGGGCACGGTCATGGCGGAACGGTCGTTCGCACGCGAGGTTCAGACACTGCGGCTGGGAGCGGGCGACGTGTTCGAAGGGGAGGCCATTCTCGCCGTCACGAAGGCCTTGCTGCAGGCAGGCGTGTCGTACGTCGGCGGCTATCAGGGCGCGCCCGTGTCGCATTTGATGGACGTGCTCGCTGATGCCCGCGAGATTCTGGATGATCTGGGCGTTCATTTCGAGTCGAGCGCGTCCGAGGCCGGCGCGGCCGCCATGCTGGCGGCATCGATCAACTACCCGCTGCGAGGCGCGGTTACCTGGAAGTCGACGGTCGGCACGAATGTCGCGTCCGATGCGCTCTCGAATCTTGCGTCGGCCGGAGTGCGGGGCGGGGCATTGATGATCGTCGGCGAGGACTACGGTGAAGGCGCGAGCATCATGCAGGAGCGCACGCACGCGTTCGCGATGAAGTCGCAAATGTGGCTGCTCGACCCGCGTCCGGATACCAGCGTCATCGTCGACATGGTGGAGCGTGGTTTCGATCTGTCGGAGGCGAGCCAAACACCCGTGATGCTGATGCTGCGAATTCGCGCCTGTCACATGTACGGATCCTTCGTCGCCAAGAACAACGTCGCGCCGCGGTTCGGCATCGAGGACGCAATCGGGAATCCGCAACGATCGGCGGACCGAATCATCCTCCCACCGTCCACTTACGCACAGGAACAGGAGAAGGTGGTCACTCGATGGCCCGCCGCGGTGCGTTTCATCATCGAGAACCACTTGAACGAGATGCACGAGGGCGATCTGGATGACATCGGCATCGTCATGCAGGGCGGTCTCTACAACACGGTATTGCGGTCGTTGGAAATGATGGGGCTTGCGGACATCTTTGGAAAATCACGGATTCCTCTGTACGTGCTGAACGTGACCTACCCCTTGATCCCGGAGGAATTCGTCAAGTTCGCCGCGGGCAAGCGGGCGTTGCTGATCGTCGAGGAGGGCCAACCGGAGTACATCGAGCAGAGCGTCAATCAATTCCTGCGCAACGCCGATATTCAAGCGCGAGTGGTCGGCAAAGGCCCGCTGCCGATGGCGGGAGAGTACACGGGCGCCGTCGTCAGCGCCGGCATCAAGGGATTTCTCGCGAAATGGGCGCCGCGCGGCTGGGTGCCGCAGGACTCGGGGGATGCTGCAGCCGCGGCGCCGGCCGAGCGGCCGCTGCTGCCGCTCGAGGAATTGCGTAAGGCGGTGCCTCCGCGTCCGCCCGGCTTGTGCACCGGCTGCCCCGAACGGCCGTTCTTCTCGTCGATGAAAATCGTGCAGAAGGAACTGGGCAGTGTGCACGTAAGTGCCGACATCGGCTGTCACTCGTTCGCGACGCTGGCGCCTTTCAACACGGGTGCGAGCATCATGGGGTATGGCCTGGGGTCCGCCAGCGCTGCGGCCTTGAGCGGCGGTCAAGGCGGCAAGCGCTCGATATCGATCATGGGGGACGGCGGCTTCTGGCATAACGGACTGACCAGCGGCATCGGGAATTCGGTGTTCAATCGGCACGATTCGGTCACGGTCATCGTGGACAACGGCTATTCCGCGGCCACCGGCGGCCAGTACATCCCTTCTTCGCGGGCGGACGTAAAGAATCGAAAGAGCCGGAACCCGATCGAGCGTGCGGTGCGCGGCGTGGGCGTGGAATGGGTGCGGACGGTTCAAACGTACAAGATGCAGCAGGGTATCGACGCGCTGCGCGAGGCATTGACGACGGACTACAAGGGACCCAAGGTCATCATCGCGGAGGGCGAGTGCGAGTTGAACCGAAAGCGGCGCGTGGCGCCGCAGCTCAAGCGGATGGCCGACGCGGGCAAGCGGGTGGTGCGTCAGCGTTTCGGCGTCGATCCGGATATTTGCACGGGCGACCACTCGTGCATCCGCCTCTCCGGATGCCCCTCCCTGACCATCAAGTCCAATCCGGATCCGCTGCGGCGCGACCCGGTAGCGCACGTCGACAACAGCTGTGTCGGCTGCGGCGTGTGCGGCGAAGTGGCTCAAGCCGCGGTACTGTGTCCCTCGTTTTACAGGGCGGACATCATCACCAACTCCAGCGCATGGGATCGCATCAAGTCCAGGTTTCGTTCCTCCGTCATCGAATTCCTGCAACGTCGCTTCGATCGCCGCCTCGCGCGCATCGCCGCGGAGCCATCGCCGTGAACGGTCCGCGGCCCATTACCGTGACCATCGCTGCGTTGGGCGGGCAGGGCGGCGGCGTCGTTTCGGACTGGATCATCGATGTGGCTCGGCGGTCCGGCTACCTCGCGCAGGCGACTTCCGTGCCCGGCGTCGCGCAGCGAACCGGGGCCACCATTTACTATCTGGAACTCTTTCCGCTCGCCGCTTTGCCGCCCGACCGGCGCCGGCCGATATTTGCGCTGATGCCCAATCCCGGCGACGTAGACGTGGTGATCGCATCCGAAATCATGGAAGCCGGGCGTGCCATGCAAAGAGGACTAGTCACCGATCGCACCACGCTCATCGCCTCTTCGCACCGAATCTACGCGATCCAGGAGAAGTCGCACATGGCCGACGGCCGCGTCGATTCTCGCCGCGTGCGCGAGCTCGCACTCGAGCATGCGAAGCGATACATCGAATTCGATATGCAGGCGATGGCGGACGCCAACGGCAGCATGATCAGTGCCGCGATGCTGGGCGCACTCTGCGGCTCGGGAGCACTCCCCTTCGCGGCGGAACACTATGTTGCGGCAATTCGGGCCAGCGGCGTCGAGGCCGCATCGAGCACCCGGACATTCGAAGCTGCGCGGTGCGAGGCCGAGCGTTGTGCCGGTGCCGTGTCACCCGCCGCTGTATCGACGGCCGCCGCCTCGGCGCCGGCGGAAGCGCACCCGGAGCCTTCGCAGGTGCGCGCAGCGCTTCCCGCAGCACTCGAGGAAAGAATCCGGACGTGTGTACCGGCTTCGGCCCAGGACACCGCGCGCGAGGGTGTTCGGCGCATGATCGACTACCAGGATCTCGCCTATGCGAGGCTCTACCTCGACAGACTCGACGCGGTGATCGCCCTGGAACCGGCCACCCCGGCCAAATTCGCGCTGAGCGAAAGCGTGGCGCGCGGCCTCGCGCTCTGGATGTCCTTCGAAGACACAATTCGCGTTGCGGACTTGAAAATTCGCTCGGCCAGAACCAAACGCGTTCTTCGGGAAGTCCACCCGTCGCCCGGCCAGCTGGTGCAAGTCACCGAGTTCATGAAGCCGCGGGTCGAGGAGATATGCGGCACGCTCAGCGCCGGACTTGGCGCATGGATCCTTCGCTCGCCGAGACCGCGCCGTTGGGTAGCCCGCCTGGCCGGCGGACGGCAGATCGCGACGTCCAGCATCGTCGGGTTCCTGCAGCTGTACTGGCTGGCCGGACTGCGTTCGTGGCGCCGAAAAACACTTCGATACGCTGAGGAACAGGCGCGGATCGAGCGCTGGCTGGGTCTCATCGGTCGCGTTGCGGGGCAGAATTATGCCTTGGCCGTGGAGATCGCCGAATGTCAACAACTCATCAAGGGCTACGGCGAAACCCACGAACGGGGCGCTGCGCGCTTCGATGCGATCTTGGCGCGAGTGCCCGTTTGGCAGCATCGCGAGGATGCGCCCGATCGCATCCGCACGCTGCGAATCGCGGCACTGGCGGACGAAGAGGGCACGGCGCTCTCCTGGGCGCTGGCCGCCGTCGCCTAAAGCTTGCGGGATCGGCGCCGACCGCCCATCGTGCATTCCAGCCGGCATCGCGATATATTTGACATCTAAAGTATCTCGACCTATTGTCGCGCTATGAGACGCGTGGTGTTCATAGGCGGAGGGCCTGCCGGCCTCTACGGCGCAATCCTGCTGAAGAAGGAGCTTCCGGCGGTCAAAGTCGAGGTCTACGAGCGCAACCGGCCCGACGACACCTTTGGCTGGGGTGTCGTATTCTCGGACAAGACCATGGCGGGCTTCCGGGAGGCGGACGCGTGGTCCCATGAGGCGATCATTCGCGGCTTTTATCACTGGGACGCGATCGACGTGCATTTCCGCGGCCAGACGATTCGTTCCAATGGCCATGGATTTTGCGGGATCGGCCGCCGCCGGTTGCTCAATATCTTTCAGGAGCGAGCGGCTGCGCTGGGCGTAGAACAGCATTTTCAGGCTGAAATCGAGTCGCCCGCACCTTTTGCCGACGCGGATCTCATCGTCGCGTCCGATGGCATCAATAGCAAGATCCGCACGCTTCATGCCCAGGCATTTCAACCCACCATTGCCGCCGGCAACTGCCGTTTCATTTGGCTCGGCACGCGCCAGAAATTCGCCGCTTTTACCTTCGCTTTCGAAAAGACCGAGCACGGCTGGTTTCAGATCCATGCGTACCAGTTCAGCGAAGAGCTCTCCACCGTAATCGTCGAGACGCGGGAGGAAACCTGGCGCGCCCACAATCTAGATTCCTACAGCGCCGAACAATCGATCGCCTTCTGCGAATCTTTGTTCGCAAGCTACTTGGGCGGATGCCGATTGATGAGCAACGCGAATCATTTGCGCGGTTCCGCCTGGTTGAAATTCAACCGCGTGCTGTGCGCGCAGTGGCACCATCAGAATGTCGTGCTGATCGGCGATGCGGCGCACACGGCGCATTTCGCGATCGGGTCGGGGACGAAATTGGCGATGGAGGACGCCATGTCCCTCGTAAGCCGCGTCGCACGGGCCGCGGACGTGCACGAGGCGCTGCGCCAGTATCAGGCGGAGCGGAGCCTCGAAGCGCTCAAGTTGCAGAGCGCGGCGCGCAATCGAATGGAGTGGTTCGAGAACGTCGCGCGGTATACGAAGCACGAACCGCGTCAATTCGCCTACGCGCTGCTCACGGGAAGTCAACGCATCGGCCACGCGAATCTCAAACTGCGGGATGCGCTCTTCGTGGAAAGCTACGAGCGCTGGCTTGCGGAGCGCAGCGGCGTGCAGGATGCGGCCCGACCGCCGATGTTCCTGCCGTTTCGCCTCGCGGGCATGCGGCTCGCGAATCGCGTGGTTGTCTCGCCGATGGCGCAGTACAAGGCCACCGACGGTATACCCGACGATTGGCATCTGATGCATTACGGCGCCCGGGCGGTCGGAGGCGCCGGACTGGTGTTCACCGAGATGACCTGTGTTTCGCCCTCGGGCCGCATTACTCCCGGATGCACGGGATTGTGGAATGAGGTGCAGCGCGACGCCTGGCGGCGGATCGTCGACTTCGTTCATTCCCAGTCCTCCGCCAAGTTATGCCTGCAAATCGGCCATTCGGGCCGCAAAGGCTCGACGCAGCTCGGTTGGCAGCGGATGGACTATCCTCTCGAGTCGGACAACTGGCCGCTGTTGGCGCCCTCGGCTTTGCCCTATAGGGCGGGCATCAGCCAGATTCCACACGCGATGACGCGCGCGGACATGCATTCGGTGCGGGGCGAATTCGTCAGATCCGCCCGGCTCGCACTCGACGCGGGCTTCGACATGCTGGAACTTCATCTCGCTCACGGCTACTTGCTCGGGAGTTTTCTGTCGCCGCTCACGAATCAACGCGACGATCGATACGGCGGAGATGTCGCGGCGCGGCTGCTGTTTCCGCTGGAGGTTTTCTCCGCGGTGCGCGCCGTTTGGCCGGCGCAGCGCCCGCTGTCGGCAAGAATCTCCGCCTCCGACTGGGCGCAGGGCGGTCTCTCGGAGGAGGACTTGCTGATCATCGCCGGCGCGCTCAAGCAGGCGGGGGCCGACGTACTCGACGTCTCTACGGGCCAGACCGTGCCGGACCAGCGCCCCTTGTATGGCCGCATGTGGCAAACACCGTTCGCCGACAAAGTACGCAACGAGATCGGCATCCCGACCATCGCGGTGGGCAATATTTTCGAGGCGGATCACGTGAACTCGATCATTGCGGCGGGCCGCGCTGATTTGTGTGCGATCGCGCGGCCGCACCTGTCGAATCCCGCCTGGACGCTCAGCGCCGCGGCCGAACAGAAATTTCTGGAGCAAGAGTGGCCGGATCCCTATCTGTCGGGCAAGGCTCAGCTCGAACGCAATCTCGAGCGGGCGGCGCAAGCCGTCGGCCCGGTGTAAAGCATCGCGTGCCCCCGCCGCTCACAGGTCTGCATGCACTCGTCACCGGGGCCGGCCGCGGCATCGGCGCCGCGATCGTTCGCTCGCTCGCGGGCGCGGGCGCCGACATCACGCTCCTCGGCCGGTCCCGGGCGGAACTTGAGAACGTCGCGGCGCAGTTGGACGGAGTTCGCCGCAATTGTCAGGTTGCCGATGTCTGCGACGCGCAATCGATCGGCGCGGCGGTCGCCGCGGCGCGTACGGCGATCGGTCCGATAACGATCCTCGTGAACAACGCCGGGCAAGCGCGGAGCGCCCCGCTCGGCGCCACGGATGAGGCGCTGTGGCAATCGATGCTTGCGGTGAACCTGACGGGCACTTTTCTGTGCATGCGGGAGTGTCTGCCCGACATGTTGAAGTCAGGGTTCGGACGCATCGTCAATGTCGCGAGCACGGCCGGTTTGGTCGGCTATCCGTATGTGAGCGCGTACTGCGCCTCGAAACACGGAGTGATCGGGCTCACGCGCGCAGCAGCGCTCGAAACGGCGCGCCGAAACGTGACGGTCAACGCGGTGTGTCCCGGCTACACCGACACGGACCTCGTACGCGGCGCGATCGCCAACATCAGCGCCAAGACCGGCCGCGGCGAACAGGAAGCGCTGGCGGAGCTGATCTCTCGCAACCCGCAGGGCCGTTTGGTGACTCCCGAGGAAGTTGCCGATACCGTTCGCTGGTTGTGCCTGCGGAGCACCGGGAGCGTTACGGGACAGAGCATCGCGGTGGCGGGCGGGGAGGTCACGTAGCATGGCCGCCAGCGCGATCCGCCGCTCGAAGCCGCAGGAGCCGCCGTCCTTCGACGGCGAGACGCGGGCGCGCGACGATCACCACGATTCGTTGCGGCTGTGGTTGCGGCTGCTGAGCTGCTCGACTCTGATCGAGAACCACGTTCGGCAGCGCCTGCAAGGTGAGTTCGAGACCACCTTGCCCCGTTTCGATCTCATGGCGCAGCTGGAGCGATGCTCCGAAGGACTCAAGATGGGCGAACTGTCCAAGCGCTTGATGGTCACCGGAGGCAACGTAACCGGCATTACCGATTTGCTGGAGAAGGAGGGTCTGGTCGCACGCGTGATCGATGCGCAGGACCGCCGCGCTTTTCGCGTCAAGCTGACGCCGAGCGGGCAGCGTCTCTTCAAGCGGATGGCTGCGGCGCACGAGCGCTGGATCATCGACCTATTCGACGATTTGCCGGCCAAGAGCAAACAGCAGCTCGCCGGACTGCTGCAGGATCTCAAGATTCACGTGCGCCGGCGAGAGCGGCTGAAGGCGGAGAACTCCATATGAGCCTGGCGAACTACTCACCCCAGAATTTCCTTTGGCGGATCGAAGGGCGGGTCGGCATCATCACGTTGAATAGGCCGGAGCGCAAAAACCCGCTGACGTTCGAATCCTACGCGGAGCTCCGGGATTTGTTTCGCGCTCTCGGCGCAGATGCGGCCGTGAAGGCAATCGTCATCGCCGGCGCAGGAGGCAATTTTTGCTCCGGCGGCGACGTGCACGACATCATTGGACCATTGACCCGGATGGATCCGCAGGGATTGTTGAATTTCACGCGCATGACGGGAGATCTTGTCATGTCCATGCGCGAGTGTCCGCAACCGATCGTCGCCGCCGTGGATGGGATCTGTGCGGGGGCGGGCGCCATTCTGGCAATGGCCTCCGACTTCCGGTTTGCGACCCCCGAAGCGCGCACCGCGTTCTTGTTCGTACGCGTCGGATTGGCGGGCTGCGACATGGGTGCCTGTGCCATTTTGCCGCGCATCATCGGTCAAGGACGAGCGGCCGAGCTCCTTTACACCGGACGCTCGATGACAGCCGACGAGGGTCTGGCCTGGGGCTTTTACAATCGGGTGGTCGCGCAAGCCAGCATGCCGGCGGAGGCGATCGACTTCGCCGCGACGCTCGCGATCGGGCCGACGTTCGCACACGCGATGACGAAGCGCATGCTGCATCAGGAATGGAATCTGTCGCTCGAGACGGTGATTGAGGCCGAGGCGCAGGCGCAGGCCCTCTGCATGCAAACGGAGGACTTCCGGCGCGCATACCGCGCGTTTGCGAACAAGTCCAAGCCGATCTTCGAGGGGAACTGAAGACTCATGCCGGCCGCATCGTTCCTGAACTGGCCTTTTTTCGAGCCGCGCCACCGCGAACTGCATGCGAGGGCCGAGGCCTGGTGCGGCCAGAATCTCGGCGTGCCGCACGGCGACGCCCGCGAGTCGATCGATGCGCACTGCATCGATGTAGTCGCGAAGCTCGGTGCGGCCGGCTTGCTGCGCTACTGCGTCCGATCGGAGCATGGAGGCGCGGCGGCGGATTTCGACGTTCGTTCCATCGCCCTCATCCGCGAGTCTCTGGCGCGGTTCGACGGATTGGCCGATTTCGCCTTTGCGATGCAAGGTCTCGGCAGCGGCGCGCTCACGCTGGCGGGGTCCGCAATGCTGCAGGAAAAATACTTGCCGCGCGTCGCGCGGGGCGAGGCGCTTGCAGCGTTCGCCCTGTCCGAGTCGGAGGCTGGCTCGGATGTCGCGGGCATGCAGTGCCGGGCGCGGCGCGACGGGGATCACTACGTGCTCGACGGCGGAAAGACATGGATCTCGAACGGCGGCATCGCGAATTTCTACTGTGTGTTCGCACGCACGCAACCGCCGGACATTCGCGCCGACGGAACCGCGGCAGCGGGCGGCATCAGCGCGTTCGTGGTCGACGCAGGTACGCCGGGGCTGTCGATCGGCGCTCGCATCGACATCATCGCGCCGCATCCGATGGGAAGTTTGGTGTTCAACCAGTGCCGGATTCCGGCCACGAATCGGCTTGGCGCCGAGGGCGAGGGTTTCAAGATCGCGATGCGCACCTTGGATGTTTTTCGCACGTCGGTGGCCGCGGCCGCGCTCGGTTTCGCGCAGCGCGCGCTGAATGAATCGATCGTCCAGGCCCGCTCGCGGCGCATGTTCGGCCGCAGCCTGGCGGATTTTCAATTGACGCAGGCGGCACTTGCGGACATGGCGACCGAAATGGACGCGGCCCGGCTGCTCACTTATCGCGCTGCGTGGCTGCGCGACAGCGGCGCACGGGTCACCAAGGAGGCGGCCATGGCAAAAATGGCGGCAACGGAAACCGCTCAGCGCGTGATCGATCGCGCCGTGCAGATGTTCGGCGCCCGCGGGGTGATGCACGGCGAAGTCGTCGAGCGGCTGTACCGCGACGTACGGGCACTGCGCATCTACGAGGGCGCGACCGAGGTGCAGAAGCTCATCATCGCCCGCGAATTACTGGCCCAAACGGAGTCGGCATGAGCGAACACAATGCATACCCCCGCATCCTTCAGCCGGCCGGATGGACGCGCCCGAAGGGCTACAGCCACGGCATGGCGGCTCGCGGTCTGCAGATATTCATCTCCGGGCAAATCGGCTGGGACGCCGACAACCGGTTCCGCAGCGGCCGTTTGGCGGACCAGGTGCATCAGGCACTCCTCAACATCGTGGCGATCCTGGCCGAAGCGGGCGCTTCCCCGGCGCACGTGGTGCGTCTGACCTGGTATGTGACGAGCCGCGACGAATATCACGACCAGTTGGCGGAGATCGGCGCGCTCTATCGAGCCGTGATGGGAAGACACTATCCGCCGATGTCGGTGGTTCAGGTCGCCGCTCTGATGGAGAAAGAGGCGCGGGTCGAAATCGAGGCTACGGCGGTGCTGCCGGATTCCGGTTAGAACTTCATACGGAACTCCGCACCGATCATTCGCGGCGGATTGACGACGATGCGCGGACGCCCGATCGTTTCTGCGGCGAGCGAGCGGTTGTCGCCGAGGTTCGCCTCGACGTTGGTCAGGTTTTTCCCGACCAGAGCGAGTTCATAGTCGTGAATGTCGTAGGCAAGCCGCAGATCGAAGATGTTGTAGCTCGGCCGTACGCGCGGGAAGTTCGCGTTTACACTCGCACTGACGCTGTCGCCCGTGTAGGAGTAGCTCAAAGTGCTCGCAAAGCTGCGCGATTCCGCGAGCGGCACGGTGTATGTCGCCGAGGCAGTGGCGGTCCAGTCGGGAACCTGATAGACCCGGTCGCCGACCTTGAGTGTCGGCAAGAGTGCGCTCGCTTCGGTGATGCGGGCGCGCTGGTAACCGAGGCCCGCGGACACATCGAGCCCTGGACTCGGCCGCACATGCGCCTCCAGTTCAGTTCCCTTGATCTCTGCGGCCCCTGAATTTGCGCGAAATTGAAAGCCGCACGGCAAGGCTACGCTCTGCTGAATCTTGTTCCACTTGACCCAGAACACGGCACCGTCGAGGGTGACGCGGTTGTCGGCCCACGCGGTCTTCGCGCCGACCTCATAATTCCAGAGGCTGTCCGACTTGTAGCTCTTCGTCTGGCTGGCGCTGGTGTAGCCGAGCGCCTTCAATTGGGCGAAGCAACCGAGCGGGTCCACGACGCTGTTGCCGGGAATCGAGGGGACGAGCCCGCCGGGCCGGAAGCCGCGCGCGATCTGAGCGTACAGCAGCTTGTCGGAGGACAGCTTGTAATCGAGTCCGAGTTTGGGATTCACGCCGCTTTCCGTAAACGATTGCTCCGGATCGTTAATGCGCGGGCCGCCGAAGGCGATTCCTTCCAGATACCCGCCCGTCGTTGTCTTGATCCGATAGCCGCGCAGCCCGCCAGTGATCGCCCACTGTTCATCGAAATGGTAGGTAAGTTCTCCGTAGATCGCCGGCTCACTGACTTTGGTTTGGTAGTCCTGACCGAAGATTTCGTCCGGGTTCAAGGGATTGACCGGTATGGGCAACCCTGGGATGCCCTGCACGACGAAACCACCGGTCTGGCTTATGCCAGGGGCGATTGACGGAGGATAGTAACCCGCATACGGCACGCGGCCGCGCGTATCCGAAAAGAAGACCCCGGCGACGTATTGCCACGGTCCGGTCAGTTTCGAAGTGAAGCGAAACTCCTGCACGAAGCGGTGAATTTGCTTGAGTTCGCGAATGGTCGCGGCTATCGGCACAGCCTTGTAGAGAGGCGTGTTCGGGTTGGTCACGTCACCAAGCGGAATCCCATCGAATGGCGCCAGAAGATTCTGCCAAAGGAAATCAGTTTGGTCTTCGGTCTCGTCCACCGTCCGATCGAAATACGAGGTGGAGGAAAGGAAGGCGAAGGCGCTTGCTTCGTACTTGACTCCCACCGAGGCCAGAGTCCAATGGTCGTCGCTGTCCTCGGGTAAATTGAAGAAGCGATCTTGCATGTAGCCCGCCGGGTGCATGTTCACCGGCACGAACCCGGTCGGTGGGGGCACCGGATACGAACCGCCATCGGCGTATAAAAATCCATTCGCTTTCGATTGCTGGTACATGATCCGAGGCGTGATCATCAGCGCATCGTTCGGCTTGATCGCCAATGACACCGCGCCCCCGTAGCTGTTCACGCGGCCCACATCGTCGGTGGTGGAGGTCGGCAAGGCGCCGAGCGTGGTCGGGTTTGCCGTCGCCGGCAGATTGGCGGCATCGGCGGGGTTCGACAGATAGCGGCGCGTGAAAAATCCGGCGTCGTGTTGAAAGAACAGTACCGCGCGCAACGCCATCGTGTCCGGGATCAGCGGCAGGTTGAAGGCGCCGTCGACCCCGTAATCGGGATTGACCGTATTCCATGTGTGCCCGCCGTTCATTCGCAGCCTGCCATCGGCGGCATTGAAGTTTGGCTGTTCGGTGATGAGGCGAACCGTGCCGCCCATGGAGCGAGCGCCATACAGCGTACCCTGCGGTCCGCGCAACACCTCGATGCGCTGGATGTCGACGATTCGCGGATCGATCGAGTCCGGCACCGGCGTCTCGTCGATATAGAATCCGGTCGTCCCGTCGCCCGAGATGCCGCGAATGGATATCGTCCGAGCCGTGCCGCTGCCGTCGCCCGTGTCGGCGAACGCCAGATTGGGCACTTTGCCGCCGTAGTCGAAGAAGCTATAGATTGCTTTCTGTTCCAGATTGCGCGCATCGATGGCCGTGATGGACAGCGGCACGTCCTGCAGGCTTTCGCTGCGTCGCTGCGCGGTAACCGTGATCGTTTCCAGCTCGTTCGATGACGCGCCGGTGTCGGCGGCGAATACCCGCAGCGACCCAAGCATTGCTGCAACGCCTGTCCAAGCGAAGCGATTCTTCGATATCCCCATTGGCGTTCTCCGCGCGGAAGCGAACTAAGATCCCTTGACGGATAGTGGCACGGTCGCGGCTTTATTAATTCTAGAATCGAAGTCGATTGCCCGCTGACATTCCCACGCCGCGATCTCCAATAGTATCGGCCCGAAGACGTTTCATTGTCAAAAGGCCTGCCGTGCCGCATAGTCGCGAGCGCGGAAATAGAACGGCGACAGCCGCGAGAAAGCAGGAGCGCGGGCGGCACGCGCGACTTCACGCCGCGGCAAGGAGCAAGCAATGACCTTACCCAGAGATCCTCGCATTCATCCCGTGTCGATCATGGCGCTGAGGCCAACTCAGATCACGGTCGGAATGCGCGAGGTGAAGTCCAAGCGCAAGAGCTGGCGCGATCATCCGGAACGGAAAAGACCCGACTTTCTCGGCACACACCTCATCCCGGTCGTCCTGGGTCCCAAGGACGAGTACTACGTCATCGATCATCACCACTTGGCACTGGCTCTGCACCAGGAAGGCGTCAAGCACATCGCAACGACCGTGGTTGCCGATTTGCGGCGGCTGCCGCGCGAAGCGTTCTGGGTGTATTTGGACAACCGCGGCTGGCTGCATCCCTTCGATGCGCGCGGTCGTCGGCGCAGCTACGATGACGTTCCGAAAAAACTCTCGGCGCTGGCGGACGATCCGTATCGCAGTTTGGCCGGTGAGCTGCGTCAGAGCGGCGGTTTTGCCAAAGACACCACACCGTTCAGCGAATTTCTGTGGGCGGATTTCCTGCGTCGGCGGATCAAGCGCAAATTTCTCGAAGATAATTTTTCCGATGCGCTGGTCCGGGCTTTGAGGCTTGCGAAGAGCGGCGAGGCTGACTATCTGCCCGGCTGGTGCGGACCTATCTCCAATGAACAAGATCGGCCCCCTTAATCCCGCCGACGCTCTTGCGGGACTCTCCCTTGCCGGATTGCTCTTACCCGAGGCAGTGGCCTATTCCGGCCTTGCCAGCATGCCGCCTCAAGCGGGCGTGATCGGATTATTCGCCGGGCTCATCTGCTATGCCCTCATCGGGCGAAGCCCCTACGCCATCGTTACCGCCACTTCGTCCTCGGCGGCGGTGCTCGCGGCGGCGACATTGGCCCTGGGCGCCGATGCGGCAAGCCTCCGTCTAGCATTTGCCTCGACGCTCGTGTGTGCAACCGGGATCGCCTTTTTATTGGCCGGCTGCGCGCGGCTGGGCGCGATGTCGAATTTGATTGCGCGGCCGGTGCTGCGCGGCTTTTCTTTCGGGCTGGCCCTGGTCATCGCCGTGAAGCAGTGGCCGCACATCGCCGGGTTGCACGTGCACAGCACCGGATTTTTTACCTTGCTCGCCGAGATTTTTCGCAGTGTCGGCGCCTGGCAACCGGCGAGCGTCGCGGCCGGCGGCTGCGCTTTGCTGGCGTTGTTCATGCTGGGCCGCCTGCGGCGCGTTCCCGGTCTCTTGCTGGTAATCATCGCCGGGATTGCTGCGGCGCCTTGGCTGGCCTCCCGTGGCGTGCTGCTGACCGGCCCCATCCACCTTGCGCCGGAATTGCCGTCGCTCGCGATGCCGACAAACGGAGAATGGTTTCCCCTGGTTGAGTTCGCCCTGGCGCTGATGTTCATTCTCTACGCGGAGTCCTATAGTTCAATCCGCACCTTTGCGTTGCAGCACGACGATATCGTGCAGCCGAATCGCGACTTGGTCGCGCTCGGTGTCGCGAACCTCGTATCCGGTGCATTTCACGGGACGCCGGTCGGTGCGGGATATTCGGGCACGTCGGCAAACGAAGCGGCGGGCGCGCAATCGCGCGCTGCCGGTCTGTACGCTGCCGCAACGGTCTTCGCACTCGTGCTGCTCTTTCTGCCATGGATCGAGCGCATACCCGATCCCGTGCTCGCCGCCGTGGTCATTCACGCGGTCGGCAAGTCGGCGCGATTGGCGGCGTTCCGGCCGTACTTTCGCTGGCAACGCGATCGGCTCGTCACGCTGACCGCGGTAGCGGCGGTCCTCGCGTTCGGGATGCTCGACGGTCTGCTGGCCGCAATTGCCTTCAGCCTCGCGATGCTGCTGCATTCGTTGGCCAGCCCGCGGCTGTCCGTGCTCGGGCGTTTGGGCGAGCATGATTTCGTGAGTATCGAGCGCTTTGCGCAGGCCTTGAGTCCGCCGGGTATTCTGGTCCTGCGGCCCGAAGAGCCGTTGTTCTTCGCAAACGCGGAACCGCTGCTGGCGCGCGCGCGGCATCAGGTATCGAAACGGGGGGATGTTCGGCTGGTGGTCTTGAGTCTCGAAGAATCGCCGGATCTGGATGGCACGGCGCTGGAAAGCCTGGGAGATTTTGCCGCCTGGCTCGCCGCGCGCAAGATCGAACTGCGTGTCGCGCGGCTGAAGGATGCGAGCCGTGACGCATTGATGCGCGCCAATTTCAGCCAGTTGCCGGCCGGCGAGCTTTACTACCACAGCGTCGACGATGCCGTGACGGACCGGCCGGCGAGCGGCGGCACCGGCATCAACGCCGACGGCTAGGAGCCTGTCTCAAGTATTGTGGAATACTTGAGACAGGCTCCTTTAGTTCCCAGTGAAGTTCGGCGCCCGCTTGTGACGAAACGCCTGTACGCCTTCCGCAAAATCAGAAGTGTCGCCGAGCTCGGATTGCTCGATCGCCTCGACCGCCAGCTGCTCGGTCAGAGTGTGGGGTACTTCCACGTTGAAGACGGCTTTGATGCGTTGGAACGCCTGGGTGGGACCGGCAGCGAGGCGATGCGCGACGCCCGCCGCTTGCGCCTGCAGCGTCGCATCATCGACGCAGGCCCAGATGAGTCCCCAGTTCGCCGCATCGGCGGCCGGCAATGCATCGCCGAGCAATGCCAGGCCCTTCGCGCGCGCCGTACCCACCAGCCGCGGCAAATGGAAGGTGCTGCCAAGATCGGGCATGAGACCGAGTTTCGGCGCGAACAACTGCAGAAATGTGGCGGAGCGCGCCGCCAAAACGATGTCGCCGGCCAGTGCGAGGCTCACTCCGGCGCCCGCAGCGATGCCGTTCACTGCCACCACGACCGGCACGCGCAACTGATACCAGGCCTCTACCATCGGGTTGAAATGCTCGCGCAAGCGGACACCGATACTCTCGCCGTGGCTGCGTTCTCCATCTCCCAAGAGGTCATCGCCCATGATGTCCGCGCCGGAACAAAAGGCGCGGCCTGAGGCCGTGAGCACGACCGCGCGAATACTCCGATCGGAGTCCACCGCAGCCGCTGCCGACCGCAAGTCCGTGATCAACTTGAGATTCAAGGCATTCAATTTGTCCGGCCGGTTGAGGGTGACGACAGCGACGGCGTCGCGCCGTTCAAATAGCAGAGTGTCGAATTGCATGATGCGGTTTCCCGAACGTGTGCGGCGCAGCCGAGTACGCCATAATGTCAGAGACCCGTCAATGACCTACCGGTGCGGAGCCGTACATGCCCATCCCTGAGATCCTGCAAGGCCGACTGCGGCTACCCGTCGTTGGCGCGCCGATGTTCATCGTGTCGACGCCTCGGCTCGTGCTCGCGCAATGCAAGGCCGGCATCCTCGGTTCATTCCCGGCACTGAACGCGCGGCCTGCGGCAAAGCTCGACGATTGGCTCGCGGAGATCACCAGCGAACTCGCGGCCTATAGCCGCGCGAACCCCGAGGCGAAGGTGGCGCCGTTCGCGGTCAATCAAATCGTGCATAGCAGCAACGACCGTCTGGAGCATGATGTTGCGCTGTGCGTGAAGCACCGCGTCCCCGTCATCATCACGAGCCTGAGGCCGCCTGCCGAAGTGGTCGCCGCCGTGCACGGCTATGGCGGCGTCGTCTTCCATGATGTCATCAATCTGCGGCATGCCGAAAAGGCTGCGGAGCAGGGAGTCGACGGCATCATCGCGGTGTGCGCCGGCGCGGGCGGTCATGCCGGCGTGCTGAGCCCGTTCGCGTTGGTCAAACAGATTCGCGAGGTCTATGCCGGAGCGATCATTCTGTCGGGCGCCATGAGCACGGGAGCCGACGTGTTGGCCGCGCAGGCGCTGGGCGCGGATCTTGCCTATCTCGGGACGCGCTTCATCGCGACGGAAGAGGCCAACGCCACGGCCGAGTACAAGCAAATGCTCATCGACAGCCGCGGCGAGGACATCGTCTATACCTCGCTGTTCAGCGGCGTCGCCGGGAATTATCTGCGCGGCAGCGTCGCGCGCGCCGGGCTCGATCCGGACAAGCTTCCGGAGGCCGACAAAACCAAGATGAATTTCGGCACCGGCGGCGGCGCGGAGCTCAAAGCGTGGCGGGATATCTGGAGCGCTGGACAGAGCGTCAGCGGCATTCACGAGATCGAGACGGTAGGGGCGCTCGTCGATAGGATGGCGAGGGAGTATGAGGCGGCGCGGGCGAGGATCATGAATTGCGGGTAAGCGCGGATCAATTGCCGGCTTCTCTGGCTCGAACCAAAGCCCGCGCATATCTGATTTCCGGCGATGAACCGCTGCTGGTCGGCGAAGCGGCGGACGCCGTTCGTGCCGCCGCGCGAGCCGCAGGATACGCGGATCGCACGGTGTTTTTCATCGACCGCAGTTTCGCTTGGGACGAGTTGCGACACGCGAGCCAGTCTTTGTCGTTATTCGCGCAGCGGCGGCTGTTCGAGATCAGGATGCCGAGCGGCAAGCCGGACAGGGGCGCGCAGCAGCTGGCGGAATTGGCGGCGGACCCGCCACCCGACGTCGTGTGCTTGGTCGTGACGGGGAAACTCGATAAAAAGGCCAGCGAGGCCGCTTGGGTACGGGCCTTCGAGAAGCATGGCCTCTGGATCCCTATTTGGCCGGTGGAGACCGCGGCGTTGCCAGCCTGGTTGCGGGCACGCGCCCAGCAGTTGCAAGTGGACATGGAACCGGCTGCGGCGCAGCTGATCGCGGATCGCGTGGAGGGGAATCTGCTCGCCGCGAAACAGGAGCTCGAGAAGCTTTGCTTGCTGGCTGACGGCGATCCGATCAGCGCCGATCTGGTGTTGCGGTCGGTCGGCGACAGCGCTCGCTACGACGTGTTCCAGCTCGCTGAAGCGGCCGCTGCCGGCGACGCAGCGCGCGCCTTGCGGGTGCTACTTGGCCTGAAGAACGAAGGGGTGGAACCCACCCTCATCTTGTGGGCCCTGGTTCGGGAGCTGCGTGGACTGTGGCAGGCCCGTGAACGCGACCGCTTGCGATCCGCCGTTCGCGGAAGCGGCTGGAACCTTGCGGCTACCCCGTCGCGGCACGCGCTGTCGAGACTCAAGAAACTGCCGTTGGCGCGGTTGCTCGTTGAGGCAAGCAATGCGGATAAGATCATCAAGGGACTGGCGATCGGCGATGCGTGGAGCGCGTTGACCGGACTCACCAGCGGCCTCGCCGGCGCTTTGCAAGCGACCGAGGATTCAGGCAGGGTACCCACATGAACCCCATGGGTATATTTGGTGGAACCTTCGATCCTATTCACTATGCCCACCTGCGCACCGCGTTCGAGCTGCAACAAGCGCTGCGACTGAAGGAAATCCGGTTTCTTCCGGCTGGTAATCCGCCGCACCGCGATCAGCCGCTCGCCGACGCAAAGCTGCGGCTGCAAATGGTGCAGTTGGCCACCGCCGGGCAACCCGGCTTCGTCGTCGACGACCGTGAGGTACGCAAGGAGGGACCGTCCTACTCGGTCGAGACCTTGTCCGAGCTGCGCCACGAATATCCGGACCGGAGCCTCTGTCTGATCGTGGGCATGGACGCTTTCTTGAGCTTGCCAAAATGGCATCAGTGGCGCGAGCTGCTGCAATTGGCCCATTTGGTGGTAGCGCATCGGCCGGGCTGGCGGGCCCCGGGGATGGGGCCGCTCGGCGAGCTATTGGTCGACCGCGGTACCGGGCGAATCGGCGACCTGCACGAGTCTCGAGCGGGGTGCATTTACATTCACGCGGTTACTCAACTGGAAATATCTTCCACCGAGGTTCGCCAACTGATCGGCATGGGCCGCGATCCGCGCTTCCTCATGCCGGATGCAGTGCGTAAACTCATCCTCGACACCAACTGTTATTCCAAACCACGGACAACGTAGTGCCAGTCAATAGAAAGACCCCTCAAGCTAAGTCAACGGACCGCAACGAAGCGGTCGCCAATCCCCCTGGCAAGAAGGCCGGCAGCGAACGGAAAGCCGCCGGCAAGCCGAAAACCCCCGACAAGCCAAAAGTCGCCGGACAGCTGAAAACCGCAAAGCCCGCCCAGCATCGCAAAGCCGACCAGGCGCTGCCCTCGCTGAAGGCGGTGGTGATCGACGCGTTGGCCGATATGAAGGCCTTGGAGGTCAAGGTGCTGGACGTGCGTGGGCTCACCGACATTGCGGACTTCATGGTGATCGCAAGCGGAACGTCCGACCGGCATGTGCGTTCCGTCGCGCAACGCGTGGTCGAAAAAACCAAAGAGGCGGGGTTCCGCCCGCACGGCGTCGAGGGGCAACAGGACAGCGACTGGGTTCTCATCGATTTGAACGAAATGATCGTGCATGTCATGTTGCCGCGCGTGCGCGAGTTCTACGGACTCGAGAAACTATGGGACATGACGGCAACGAAGCGCGCGGCGCGCGCCTAAGAGTTCGCGCGCTCGCCGCATGAAATGCCGGTTGATCGCAGCCGGCACCCGGTTACCCGATTGGGTCAACAGCGGCTTTCGCGAATACCAGAAGCGACTGCGCACGCCCCTCGTCTTGGAGCTTCACGAGATACCGGTGGCGACGCGCCGCGCCGGCGAGAACCCGCAGCGCGCCATCCAGCGGGAGGGGGCGGACATGCTCGCGGCGCTGGGCAAGGAAGATTATGTCGTGGCGCTCGAGGTTGCCGCCAAGACCATGAGCACCGAACAATTGAGCGCATGGCTTGCCGGACGCTTGAGGGATGGCCGCTCGCTCGCGATGCTCATCGGCGGCCCCGACGGCCTGGCGCCGCAATGCCGCGCAAGGGCCGATTTGAGCTGGTCATTGTCGCCGCTGACCTTACCGCACGCTTTGGTCAGGGTGGTGGTGGCCGAACAGCTCTATCGCGCCATGAGCTTGTTGGCCGGCCACCCGTATCATCGAGCTTAAGAGCCGCGCGTTCGGTATCCTGACCACATGTCCCTAGACTTCGTTTACCTGGCTTCGGGGTCGCCGCGGCGGCGTGAATTACTGCGGCAAATCGGCGTGCCCTTCCGGGTGGTGGATACCGCGGTCGACGAAGCGGTGTTGCCTGGCGAGACGCCGCCGGCTTATGTCGCACGTCTCGCGGCGGCCAAAGCCGACGCGGGCTGGGAAAAGAGCGGCGGCGCGACCCCAGTCCCCGTATTGGCGGCAGACACCGCCGTGGTCCTTGACGGCAGAATACTCGGCAAGCCGGGGGACCGGAAGGACGCCGAGGGTATGCTGCGGCGGCTCTCCGGCCGTACTCACGAGGTATTGACCGCCGTCGCTTTGCGGACTGCGGAAGGCCTTCAATCCGCGATCAGCCGGAGTGAAGTCACCTTTCGCGGGATTGCCCCGGGCGAAGCGCTGGCCTATTGGGAAACCGGGGAACCCTGCGATAAGGCGGGCGCCTATGCCATCCAAGGCAGAGCTGCGATTTTCGTTGCGGACCTGCGAGGCAGCTATTCCGGCGTGATGGGGCTGCCGCTCTTCGAAACGGCTGAACTCTTGAGCCGGGCGGGCGTGTGGCGCCGGCTTGGGCTGGAGCCGAGCGATGAGCACTGAAATACTGGTCAACGCGAGCACTCACGAAGCGCGCGCCGCGGTCGTCGAGAACGGCGTGCTGCAGGAGGTGTTCCTCGAGCGCGCCAGCCGCCGCGGACTCATCAGCAACATCTACAAGGGACGCGTGTCGCGGGTCCTTCCCGGCATGCAGGCGGCATTCATTGAAATCGGCATGGAACGCACGGCATTCCTGCACGCCTCGGACATATTCGATCCGCGCCATGCGGACACCGGGATCGAGCCGCCGCGCACGGAAAACATCCGCTCCTTGGTTGCCGAAGGCAACGAGATCCTCGTGCAGGTCGTGAAGGACCCGTTGGGAACCAAGGGCGCGAGGCTCACGACCTACATCACCCTTCCGTCGCGTTTCCTGGTCTACATGCCCAAAGGCCGCGGCGTCGGCGTCTCGGCGCGGATCGAGAATGAAACCGAGCGCGAACGCCTGCGCGCCGCGGTGCTGACCGGGGTCGAGCCCGATGAGAATGCAGGTTTCATCGTGCGGACGGCTGCGGAAGATGCGCCTCCCGAGGCGCTGCGGGCGGACATGCTGTATTTGCGAAAGCTGTGGGAGTTCGTGCGTCAGAAGGGGCTGCGCACCGAGCCTGGCAATCTGGTGCATGCCGATTTGCCGCTGCACTTGCGCGTCCTGCGCGATCTGATGCGCCCGGATATCGAGAAGGTGCTGATCGATCAGGCGAGTGCGCACCGCGAGATGCGCGAATTCGCCGCAACCTTCATGCCGGATGCGCTGCCGAGAATCGAGCTCTACAGCGAAGCGCGACCGGTGTTCGAGCTGCATCACGTCGAAGAGGAGATTCAAAGAGCCCTGGACCGCAAGGTGTCGTTGAAATCCGGAGGCTACCTCATCATCGATCAGACCGAGTCGATGACGACCATCGACGTCAATACCGGCGCATTCGTCGGGCATCGAAATTTGGAGGAAACCATTTTTCGCACCAATCTCGAGGCGGCGGTGAGCGTCGCGAGACAGCTGCGGCTGCGCAATCTGGGCGGTATCATCATCATCGACTTCATCGACATGGAGGAGCCGGAGCATCGCCGGCAAGTGATCCAAGCCCTGGAAAAGGCACTCGCCGACGATCACGTAAAGACCAGCATTTCATCCGTGTCGCCCCTGGGATTGGTCGAAATGACGCGCAAGCGCACGCGTGAGAGTCTGGAACATTTGCTGTGCCAACCGTGTCCGACTTGCGAAGGGCGCGGTTTCGTCAAAACGGCGGAAACGGTGTGTTACGAGGTGTTTCGTGAGATCGTGCGTCAATCGCGCCAATTCGAATGTCAGCAACTGATGGTTCTGGCGCATCAGGATGTGATCGAACGATTGCTCGACGAGGAGTCCTCCGCGCTGGGCGAGTTGGAGCTTGTCACCGGCAAGCCGATACGGCTGCAAACCGAAGCGCTTTACACCGTCGACCAGTACGACGTTGTGCTGATGTAGATGAGCGCGCGCAAAGCCGTCAAAATCCTGCTCTATTGTTTCGCGGGACTGCTCGGTGTGCTGCTCCTGTTGATGTTGGGACTCAAGCTCGCGCTCGACCGCGCCCCCGCATACCAGGCAGAGATACGGCAATGGATATATGCGCAAACCGGATATCACGTCGAGTTTGCCGGCGTCTCGCCGTCCTTTCGCTGGTACGGACCGGAACTGCATTTCCGGCGACTGGAGCTGCGCTCCAAGGATGGCCGGCGGGTGTTGGCGCGCGCCGCCGGCGCCCGAGTTGCCGCCGACATCTGGCAGCTGATCAGCAGCGGCAAGCTGCTCGCGGGGCGGATCGAACTTGATTCGCCGAACATCGTGGTCGCGCGGTTGGGGCCCACGAGCTTTGCGCTGGCCTCCGAGATCAAATTGGGCGGCGACAACTCTTCACTCGAGACGCTCACGCTGAATGATTTGCCCGTCGGGAAGCTGGCGATACGCCACGGCGTGGTCACGATGCAAGATTGGAACGCCGCTTTGCCGCAGTTGGCTCTGCAAGAAGTCAATCTGGATGTACGGCGCGGCGATGAGGATCTTTCGGCCATCTTCGCCGCCCGGTTGCCCGCCGTCCTCGGCGGCACTTTGAGTTTCAGCGGCAACGCGCGCGGCCGCGGCGACTTGCAATATTTGAGCTGGACAGCACTGGCGAAGGCGCGCGGTATCTCCTTTCCAGGATGGCGTTTGCTGCTCCCTGAGTACCTGAACCGCCTCGATGCGGGAAGCGGCGCGTTCGAACTGGCGGCAAGCGGAGCGGGCGGCATTCTGACTCGTGCGGATCTTGATTTTGCCGCACAGGGCGTGGTCACGCAGCTCAGCGACGGCCCAAGCGCTGCTTTCCAGCAGATCAGCGGAGCCCTGAGCGTCGTTCACACGGGCGATCGGTGGTCCTTGTCGGGCCAGCGGGTGCACACGGTGCGCTCGGGGCGCCGCGACCCCGATTCGCAGTTCCAGGTGAACTGGCGCAACGGCGATGCAGGCTTGCTGGATTTGCGTGCGCATGCAAGCTACCTGCGGGCCGATAGCCTGCTTCCGCTGGCGGGGTTGCTGCCTGACAAGGACATTCGCGACCGTTTGCGGGAACTGGCGCCGACCGGCGAGTGGACCGACACGGACATCGCGATCGCCCGCAACTCTGCGGCCGATCCATTGCGGCTGCAGGTCCAGGCGAGATTTCGCGACGTCGGATTTGCGCCGGTGGGCCGCGCACCGGGTCTGCGCGGTTTGACGGGCATGATTGCCGGGACCGAAAGCGGCGGGCGCTTGACCATCGATACGCGCACGGCGGTATTTGCCTGGCCGGCGCAGCTACTGCATCCGGTCGATCTGGACGCCTTGAAGGCAACCTTGTTCTGGAAGCGTACGAACGAGGAATTGCTGGTTGCAACGACCAATTGGGAGATGAAGAATCGCGACGGCGTCGTTCACGCGAAAGTCGCCTGGCAACAAGCAGCCGACGGCTCATCGCCGGTGTTGACGCTGGTGAGCTCGGTCGAGAACGGCAATGTAGCGAGCGCGCGTAATTATCTGCCGCGCGCGCTCATTGCGCCGCCGGCGCTCGCGTGGCTCGATCGAGCGTTCGTCGCCGGCCGCTTGCCGCGCGCCAACGTCTTGATCCGAGGTCCGATCCGGCATTTTCCGTTTCGCGACGGCAGCGGTTTGTTTCTGGTGCGGTGCGCTCTCGACGCAATGACCTTGGACTACGGCGAGGGGTGGCCGCGGCTGGAGAATCTCGTGGCGCAGGCGGAATTTCGCAACGAAGGATTGACTGCACGCCTGCTGTCCGGCCGGGTCGGCGGCGTCCCCGTCGCCTCAGCCGATGCACGCTTCGCCGACTTCAAGACCGGCGAGTTGGAAATCCACGTCGGAGCGCGCGGCGATGCCGCGGATGCCCTCACATTCTTGCGTGCCTCGCCGCTCGATGCGCTGGCGGAACATGCATTTTCCGGCGTCGAGGCCAAGGGCCCGATGCAATCCAAGGTGGATCTATTTCTGCCGTTCAAGGACTTCGAGCATCGACGCATTTTGGTGCAGGGACAGCTGGAAGGCGTGACACTCAACCGCCCCGGTTCGCTAGTCATGGCGAGCGATTTGGACGGGGATTTCGACATCGATGGGGCGCAAGTGGCTCGCGCGGACGTGCACGGACGCGTTTTGGGCGGTACGTTTCAGATGCAGGCTCGAGCGCCGCGCAGTCGGCCATTGACTCGCACTCAGCTCGAATTTCACGGTACGCTCAGCGGCGAGGCGCTGCGCACTGCGCTGGCATTGCCCTCCAGCATATCCATTGGTGGACAGACGGAATGGCGGGCGGTCCTCCGAATGGCACCCGAACCCAATCGCGAGCGGAGCTTGCGCGTGAGCAGCAATCTCGTAGGTCTCGAGATGAGGCTGCCGGCGCCCCTGGACAAGGACGCGGATACCCCGATGCCCTCCTGGTTCGAAATTCAATGGCCGGCGACCAGCGGCCCTCAGGGACGGCTGTCGCTGGGTTCCGTGGTGAGCGGCTCCTATGGACTTCAATCCGATGCGAACGGCATGCGGCTTGCGCGTCTGACGTTGACGTTCGGCGCCGGCGAGTCGAACTCGAGCGACGCACAAATATTGAACGTGGGCGGATCGGTCGCGCGGCTGGATCTAGCGGGTTGGCTCAGGCTGAACCCCGCCTCCGATAACAGCGCGAGGCCGCTGTCGGATTATCTGCGCGCGGCGAGACTGAACGTCGCCGAGCTCGACTATCTGGGAGTGGCATTCCGCGACGTATCGTTGGATCTGGCGGTGACGGAGGGCAGCCTGCACATCGCCGTCGGCGGACCGAACGTGTCGGGGACCATCACTTTGCCGCGCGCCGCCGATTCGTCCGAACCCTGGAATCTGCAGTTCGAACGCCTGCATGTAGACGCAGCGCCGGCAGTCGCGGTGCAGGACGGGGACGATGCGAAGACCCTCGAGGACCCGCGCAGCATTCCGGCGGTCAATTTTCACGCGGCCGAACTGAACTGGGGCGAACGGCAATTCGGCGATGTGCGGGCAACTCTTGCCAAACTGGACGACGGCATCAGCTTGAAGCAGCTGTCCGTCGCCGGCGCCAATTTCGATATCAGCGCGCAAGGCGAGTGGCGCGGCAAGGACGCGGGCTTGGGGCGCCTCGAGGGCGCACTGACCAGCACCGACGTCCAGGACACCTTGAAGCAGCTTGGCTACGTTCCGGTCATCGAAGCCAAGACGGGACGCCTGGACTTCGATCTGACCTGGGAGGGTGCTCCGACGGCAGATCATCTCAGTCAGGCGGCCGGCCGCGTGCAGCTGTCGCTGGACAAGGGTCAAATCGTCGGGCTCAAACCCGGTGCAGGCCGGGTATTGGGGCTCACCAGCGTTGCCGCACTGCGCCGACGTCTGGCGCTGGATTTCAGCGACCTGACCGACAAGGGTCTGGCATTCGACACCATTCACGGCGACTTTGATCTGCGCGAGGGAAGCGCCTACACGGATGACCTGCTCGTCAAGGGCCCGGCTGCCGAAATCGGCCTAATTGGCAGAGTTGGCTTGAAAAACAAGGATTACGACCAAACTGCAGTGGTTACGGGCAGCGTCGGAAATTCGCTGCCCCTGGCGGCCCTGGCGGGCGGGCCCGTCGTGGCGGGGGCCGTGCTTCTTTTCACACAAGTGTTCAAACAACCGCTGAAAGGCCTGGCGCGAGGGTATTATCGAATTACAGGCAGTTGGGACAATCCGATTGTCGAACGACTCAAGAGCGCGGACGCTGCCGCAGCGTCTGCCGAGGTGCCGAAATAAATGGGCAAAGTTGCCGCCATACAAATGACGTCGAGTCACATCGTCGCAGACAACCTGGCTGCCGCGGGCGACTTGTTGCGCGAAGCGAAGGACGCCGGTGCCGACATCGCCTGCTTGCCGGAGAACTTCTCCTTCATTGGCCTGCACGATGCCGAAAAGCTGGAAGTCGCCGAACCGGACGGCGTCGGCGTCGTTCAATCGTTCTTGAGCGACACTGCGCGAAAGCTCAAAATGTGGATCTTGGGCGGCACGATCGTCCTGCGCGGCGACACCGATCGTCGAGTCGCCAACTCGTCGCTTCTGATCGATGCCGCCGGCAAGCGGGTGGCGCGCTACGACAAGATTCATTTGTTCGATGTCACGATTCCCGGCCGCGACGAGCAATATCGCGAATCGACTCATGTCGCGGCAGGCCGCGAACCGGTCATCGCCGATACACCCGTCGGGAAGCTCGGACTCTCTGTCTGCTACGACATGCGGTTTCCCGAGCTCTACCGTGAACTCGTGGCGCTGGGTGCGGAGTGGCTGGCGATGCCCGCGGCATTTACCGTGCCGACCGGGCGCGCGCATTGGGAAACGTTGCTGCGGGCGCGCGCCATCGAAAACCTATGTTACGTAGTTGCGCCCGCGCAGAGCGGCACTCACACGAGCGGCCGCGAGACCTATGGGGACACCATCATCGTCGACTATTGGGGCCAGGTGCTGTCGCGCCTGCCAAAGGGTACCGGAGTGATAACCGCAGAGATCGATCTTGCCAAGCAGGCGGAGACGCGCGTGCGCTTTCCCGCCCTCGAGAACCGCCAACTGGGGTTGCCCAACGTAGCCACGGTGCTGACATGAACGCACGCAGCGCCGACTTGAGTGAACCGAGGTTCGAAGTCGCCGAAAAAATGATTCTGACGCCCTCGGGTCTCGACGAAGGCAGATTGACGACAGTGCTCGATGCCGTCATGACCCGCGGGGTGGATTACGCGGATCTGTATTTTCAGTTGTCGCGCGAGGAGTCCTGGTCGCTGGAGGACGGCATCGTCAAGGAAGGTTCGCACAGCATCGAACAAGGCGTCGGCGTGCGAGCCATCAGCGGTGAGAAGACCGGCTTTGCCTATACCGACGAGGTGGTGCTGCCGGCGTTGATCGAGGCCTCCGACGCCGCGCGCGCGATCGCGCGAAGCGGCGGCCGAAACGCGGTGAAGGCGTGGGAGCGTCCGCTGACGCACCGGCTGTATCTCCCCCTCGATCCTCTCGATGCGATCCGCGACGAGGACAAGGTCGCATGGTTGATGCGCATCGATGCCGACACGCGGCGCATCGATCCAAGGGTGAAACAGGTGATGGCATCGCTGTCGGCCGCACATGAAGTGATTCTGATCGCGACAAGCGAGGGCACGCTGACGGCGGATGTTCGGCCCCTGGTGCGCGTAAATGTCTCGGTCATCGTCGAGCAGAACGGGCGGCGCGAGCAGGGATACAGCGGCGGCGGCGGCCGCTTCGGCCTGGATGAGTTGTTGCGTGGCGATGAGCCGTTTGCACATGGCCGCGAAGCGGTGCGTCAAGCACTGGTGAATCTCGAGGCGGTAGCGGCGCCGGCCGGTTCCATGACCGTGGTATTGGGGCCGGGCTGGCCGGGAATCTTGCTGCACGAGGCCATAGGCCACGGCTTGGAAGGGGATTTCAACCGCAAGGGCACCTCTGCCTTCACCAACCGGATCGGCCAAAAGGTCGCCGCGGATGAAATCACCGTGGTCGACGACGGCACCCTCGATCGACGGCGCGGATCCCTCAACGTCGACGATGAAGGCACGCCGACTCAATGCACCACTCTGATCGAGAAGGGCGTGCTGCGCGGCTATATCCAAGACAAAATGAATGCGCGATTGATGGGCATGCCGGCGACCGGGAACGGCCGGCGCGAATCCTTCGCACACATGACGCTGCCGCGGATGACCAACACCTACATGCGTGCCGGCTCGCGCGCCCCGGGGGAAATCATCGCTTCGGTGGAGAAAGGCTTGTACGCGGTGAATTTCGGCGGCGGCCAGGTGGACATCACGTCCGGCAAGTTTGTGTTCTCCGCGAGCGAGGCTTATCTGATCGAGAACGGCAAGATCGGCGCACCCGTCAAAGGTGCGACCTTGATCGGCAACGGGCCCGACGTCCTGCAGAGAGTCAGCATGGTCGGGAACGATCTGAAGCTGGACGGCGGCGTCGGCACGTGCGGCAAGGAAGGCCAGTCAGTCCCTGTCGGAGTCGGCCAACCCACACTGCGCATCGATGCGCTCACCGTCGGCGGCACCGGCTAACCTGTCTGACCCGCGCTGAGCCGCGAAAAAACGCGGGCGAGGACGCCTGTGCGTTGAGCGTCCCGCCCGCGCCGCGGCCCAGCATCCTGCGATTCACCCGATGGGCCTCCTCCTTGAGTGCCGCGCGAACATTCTGCTTGCACAGCCCGGCGCGTGAAATCACAGATTCCAGCGCAAACGCACAGATACGGGTCGGTCAGGCCGCGCTGTGCAAGCAGCAGGCTGTCGCGCCGCTTGGGGGTCGGTATCGCAATAAAAAGTTGCAGCGTTTTGACGTTAAGGCGGGCGTCGAAGCGACAAAACGCCCAGATAAAAAATACGTTAGCACTCCCCGCACAGGACGAAGGCTCTGACGACATATTGTAGAAAAGAAGCGACACGTCGCAGTGTGGCGACGGGTTGCTTCGCGGCGTCTTGAGAAACAACAATAACGTGCACCGTATCTCACCTGCTCAAGGGCGGTACTCGGTACGCTGAACTCACGTATCAACGCAACGATGGAGTTTCCTATGGCCGATAATTCACTGACGGGCACGTTTCAACTCAATCTGCCCAAGGATCTGCTGACCGAGGCCAAGCGGGCTCCTAAAGTCAGAACCGAGCAGCTTCGGGTCGAGGGCTGGCGTAATTCCTGGCTGTCGCGCATCGCCGAGCTGTTGGTGGGCAAGGACTGATCGGCAAGGACTGAGGTATTCCGGCGGCGGCCGGTCTGAAGGCTCAGCCCGGCCGCCAGGCGGTCGGTTTCCTGGGTCGGCCGTGCCCTACAGAAGTCATCGGCGAGCACCTACGCTATTCACCGTATTTTAAGTTAAATACCGCGGTTTTATCCTCCGTATCGGCATTAACATTGCCGACGGAGGGATATTCATGCGCCTGGCTCGCCCTGTCTATGAAAGTCTGCCCTATCTCTACATGGCGATCGGCGGACTGGCGATCTTCGTCTTCTACATCGAGCCGGCCGGCCCGCGCGCCGTCATCGCCTTCGTCATCGGCGTTCTGCTCGAAACGGCTGGTTTGACGCTGCTTCTGCGGCGCCAGGATTATCGCGAATTGAGCCGAGAATATTCGGGCGAGACCATCGACTTACCGTCGACGCTGCAAACCTAGCCGGCTCAAAGCTTCTCGTCCCCTGCGTTTGCCGCCGCGTCGACGCCGTCGCGCAGCCGCGGCATGCGCTCGTCGATGTACATGATCTCGTGTTGACCGACCTTTACCACATCGCCGTCGTTCAGGTTATGGCGCCGAACGCGCTTGGACTGCACGAAAATACCATTGGTGCTGTTGAGATCCTCGATCACGCAGGAGTCCGGTTGCGTCACGATCTGACAGTGATGGCGGCTGATGAATTTGCTGTCGATTTGTAGGTCGTTGTCCGCTGTTCGGCCGATCACCAGGCGGCCCGGCTTGAGCTCGCGCTCCATCACGGTTTTGCCTTCGCTCGCCAGAAGGATGCGCCCGACCGTCGGGCCGCTATCGGCATTGGGCTGGGTATGCTCCAAGTTGAGGATTCGCATGCGGTTGGTGTGGGCTGCGAATTCCACCCACTGCAGCTCCTCGATCGCGGCATTGAGATCGGGCATGCTCACCGTGTCCTGATCGCGGCCGAAGGCAGCCATCAGGCAGGTATCGCACAGGGTATTGATCAAGCGCGGGACGCCGCCGGTGTACTTGTAAATCGTGGGGTAGGTTTCGTCCGCGAAGATTCGCCTTCCCTGCGATCCGGCAACCTCGAGACGATGATCGATGTACGCGGCCGTTTCGGCACTGGTGAGAGCGGTCAGATGAAAGCGCAGGCGCACGCGCTGGGTGAGCTGCTCCAATTCGGGCGTGTTGAGCTTCTCGTTGAGCTCGGGTTGTCCGGCGAGAATGATGCGAAGGGCCTTCTCCTTCGTGGTCTCGATGCCCGACAACATGCGCACTTCCTCGAGCACACGGAGACTCAAGTTTTGCGCTTCGTCGACAATCAGGAGAACCTTGCGCCCGCTGATGTGCTGTTCCACCAGGAACTGATTCAAGGTTGCCAGGACTTCCGGTTTCTTCATGTTGAAGGGTGAGAAACCGAATTGCACCAGCACGGTTTGCAGAAACGCGGTCGGCGACAGCTGGGTCTGGTTGATCTGCGCCACGACCGCGTCGGTTTGCATTTCGTGCAGAAAGGTCTCGATCAACGTGGTCTTGCCGGCGCCGATCTCGCCCGTGATCACCACGAAACCATCGGTAAACCAGATCGTCGATTCCATGTACGCTTTGGCGCGCGCATGCTGCTTGCTCAAGTACAAGAACTGCGGATCCGGGCTCAGGCGGAACGGCAATTCGTTGAGTTTGAATAGTTCTAGATACATGAATTCAAGCAGTCTACGGGATTCGGCGTCGGTCCGTAAAACGGCTGGTTCAGGCCCAGTCGATCAATTTTAATGCATGGGCGAGAGCGGAATTGCGATCCACAGCGCGGCTCTTCAAAATAGTGCAGTGGCCCAATTTACGACCCGGGCGCGGCTCCTTGGCGTAGTCGTGGAATGCCAGGCCATCCAGGGCCAAGAGCCGTTCGCTGTCCGGCATTTTTCCGATGAAATTGATCATGGCCGTGTGCCCCAAGGCATGCGTGCTGCCCAGAGGCAGGTTGCAAATTGCGCGTAGATGATTTTCAAACTGGCTGGTGACGCAGCCTTCGATGGTCCAATGCCCTGAGTTGTGGACGCGGGGCGCCATTTCGTTGGCGACCAAGCGGCCCTTGACGACGAAGAACTCGATCGCGAGCACTCCGACATAGGAGAGCGCGTTCATCACCCGTTTCATGTAGGTCCTGGCATCGCGCTCGAGCCGCTGGTGTGTAAAAGGTGCAATGCCGTAACGCAGGATCCCGCCGCTGTGACTGTTGGCCGAAAGCGGATAGAACACGATTTCGCCCGTAGGAGCGCGCGCCCCGACGAGCGACACTTCGCGCGAATAGTTCTGAAATTTCTCGTAGATGAGACCGGGGCCTCCGATTGCCGCCCAAGCCGCATCGAGTTGCGCGGCGTTCGGGATCACGAACTGGCCCTTGCCGTCATAGCCCATACGGCGTGTCTTGAGCACACCGGGTAGCCCCAGCTTGCGCGAAGCGCGGATCAGATCCTCCTTGCTGTCGATCGCCGCATGCGCCGCAACGGGTATCCGCAACCTTGAAAACAGCGCTTTTTCCGAAACGCGGTCCTGGGAGACCTCGAGAGCGGCGCGCGGCGGCCGGACTCGGGTCAGAGTCTCGAGCGGCGCGAGCGCGCTTCCGGCGATGTTTTCCCAATCGAAAGTGAGGACATCGCTGCGCGCCGCCAAAGCGGCGAGTTGCGCCGCGTCCTCGAGATCGCCGGTCAAGATGGGCGCTACTTGCGCGGCGGGGGCCGCGGTGCTGCGGTCGAGAAAGAGGCAGCGTATCCCGAGCGGATAGCCCGCGAGCGCAAGCATGCGCCCCAATTGACCCGCACCGACAATGCCGACGCGGGATAACTTCAAGGGCCGCGGGGATCCGGCTTTGCGAGCACGGCCGCGGTCTGTGCCTGGCGAAAGCCGTCGAGCGCTGCGCGGATTTCGGCATTTTCATTGGCCAAAATCGCCGCCGCGAACAGTGCGGCATTCTTTGCTCCCGCGGCGCCGATGGCAAAGGTGGCGACGGGTATGCCGCTCGGCATCTGAGCTATCGACAGCAATGAATCCATGCCATTCAGGACTTTGGATTGGATCGGGACGCCCAATACGGGAACCGCGGTCTTGGCGGCGGTCATGCCCGGCAGATGTGCGGCCCCGCCTGCGCCGGCGATGATGGCTTTGAGGCCGCGCTCGCGCGCGGTTGCGGCGTATTCGAATAGAAGATCGGGAGTGCGATGAGCGGACACCACGCGTACCTCGTACGCTATGCGCAACGAGCCGAGTATTTCGGCAGCGCCCTGCATCGTGTCCCAGTCGGAAGACGATCCCATAATGATTCCGACCAAGGCTTTCATGGGCCCTACTTTAAGCCTATCCGAGCAACTGGCGCAGAAACGCGAATAGTTCCCGCGCGCCGACCGGTGGGCGCTGCTCGAGGCGCTCTTTCTCCGTCTTTTCCAGCAGTCTGACCAGTGTCGGCCGGTCCGCTTGCGGATACTCCTGGAGTAGCTCCTCCAAGCCCGCGGTGGGCTCGGACAGCAGCCGATCGCGCCAGCGTTCGATTTGCTGGAAATGCCGAATCTCCAGATCGTGGCGCTGTTTGCGCTCCGCCAATTTGGCGAGCACGGGCTCGGGGTCGATTTCTCTCATCAACTTGCCAATGTACTGCCGCTGCCGGATCTGCGCTCCGTGGGAGGGCAGCCGGCGCAGATCACGCAGTGCAACGAAGAGGTTATCCGGCAGATCCAGCGCTTTGATCTCCTGGTCCGGAAGGGCCGATAGCTTCACCCCCAACTCCTGCAAAGAGGCGGCTTCGCGTTTGCGGGCGCTCTTGCTCTGCCGCTGCTCCTCGGAATCGCCGGAAGTGCCGGGTTCGTTCTCGCTCGTCATATCGCCCATGCTATCACTCAAGACCGGTAGAATCGCCGCTCGGGAACCCCGAAGAGAGTTTTGGAGACATTGATGGCCGTGTCCAGCAACCCTGTCCGCCTCGCTCAACGAGACCTGGAATCGATCATCGAGCGCGCCCTGGAAGAGGCCCGCGCCCGAGGCGCCTCGCAAGCCGAAGCGGCCGTCAGCCAGGATACGGGTCTTTCGGTCGGCGTGCGACTCGGAGAGGTCGAGACCCTGGAACACCAGCGCGATCGCAGCATGGGCATCACGGTTTATTTCGGCCATCGCAAGGGCTCGGCCAGCACGGCGGATTTCTCGCTGGAGGCGGTACGGGCCACGGTGGCCAAGGCCTGCAGCATCGCGCGATTCACGGCCGAAGATGCCTGCTCGGGCCTTGCGGACGCGGCGCTGATGACGCGAAACCCCCTGGACTTGGACCTGGCTCACCCCTGGGACGTCACCGCGGACCGCGCGATCGAAATCGCCAAAACTTGCGAAGCTGCGGCACTTGGATTCGACACGCGGATCAACAATTCCGAGGGCGCGTCGCTCGGCACCCACCAGGGCCTGCACGTGTACGGCAATACCCACGGCTTCCTGGGCGGTTATCCGACCACCTCGCATACCTTGAGTTGCGTGGTGCTTGCGGGTACAGGGGACGAGATGCAGCGCGATTACTGGTACAGCAGTTCTCGCGATTGGCGCGAATTGGAACAGGCGGAAGCCATCGGCCGCGAGAGTGCGCGGCGCACCATCGCCCGCTTGGGTCCCCGTAAACTCAGCACGCGCCGCGCGCCGGTGTTGTTCGTGCCGGAAATAGCGCGCGGGCTGATCGGGCATTTCGTTGCCGCGATTCGCGGCAGCAGCCAGTATCGGCAATCCTCGTTCCTGTTGAACTCCGTGGGTCAGCAAGTGTTCCCGAGCGGATTCTCGATCGCCGAACGGCCGCATATACGCAAGGCCGTGGGCAGCGCGCCGTTCGATGACGAAGGGGTCGAGACCCGCGATCGAGAGTTGGTCGCCGACGGGATCCTCACGGGATACATTCTTTCCAGTTACTCGGCGCGCAAGCTTGGGCTGAAGACCACCGGGAACGCCGGAGGCGCTCACAATCTCGTGGTTGCACCGGACGTCGTCGGCGGCATGGGGGCGATGCTGGCGCGACTCGGGACCGGGCTATTGGTGACCGAACTCATGGGGCAGGGCGTCAACATGGTGACCGGCGATTATTCGCGCGGTGCGGCGGGGTTCTGGGTCGAGAATGGCTCGCTTCAGTATCCGGTCGCGGAGATCACGATCGCCGGTAATTTGCGCAACATGCTCAAAGGCATATCAGGGGTGGGCGATGATGTCGACACGCGCGGCGGAACGCGCGTCGGGTCGGTCTTGGTGCAGGAAATGACCATCGCGGGCGATTAAGCCCCTGCGATCAAATCCTTGATCGTGCGAGCACCCAGACGCTCGCGCAGGGCATTTTCGACCTCGCGCATCACATTGGCCGCGGCCGTCACCCGGCGCAGTTCGATCGTCAGGCGGCCCGTCTGCAGTGCGCGAACCGCTTCCAGGATATCCCCGAGCAATATGGCTTCGAGATCGCGGCCAGGCGCGAATTCTTCCTTTTCGGTCACCACGATCAAACCACTGCGCTCCAGGCATGCGAGGACCGGCGCAAGCGCGATGCCCGGGACGTCCAATTCGGCCGTGATTCGGCGAGTGTCCCACAAGCTCTTGCCGGCTGCGAAGTCGCGCCCGATCAGGTACATGATCGACAGGCCCATCTGTTCGCGGTCGCGCCCGCTGAGCTCGATGGTCTGCTGTCCATGGCGAAGGTACTGCGGAAATTGCACGTAGAACGCCAGCTGGGCGCCGAGCAGCAATATCAGCCAGCTCACGTACACCCATATGAGGGTCGTCAGCACGATCGCGAAACCGGTATAGACCGCGACCAATTGCGATGAATATACGATGAAGGCGGTGAATAGTTTGCCGACGAGCGCCCACATCATGCCCGCGGTCACGCCGCCGATGAGCGCGGCGCGAAACTCGACATGAGTGTTGGGGATGAACGAGTACATGAACGTGAAAACGATGGTGACGAGGGCATAGGGCAGGATCCGGCCCACAACGCCGAAGATTTGCGCGAGCGGCTCAACAGCGTGCAGCCACTGCGCAAACGGGCTGTGCTCCGCGGACCCCAAGAGTCCTATCGCGACCGCAAGCAGGATCGGTCCCAGGATCATGACGCTCAAGTACTCGGTAAAACGGCGTCCAAAGCTTCGCGGACGCTCAATCCGCCACACCAGATTGAAACTCGCCTCGACTTTTTGAATCGTGGCGATCACGGTGTACACCAGGAATGCGAGACCGATCGAGCCGAGCAATTCGCCGCGCATGTTCGCGACGAATTGCATGACGCTCTCGGTCAATTCCGATGTGGCCGCGCCGCCGATAGGACGGAAGAACTGCTGCAGAATGAACTGCAGGTCGCCGCGCGCGCCAAGCCCCTTGAGTATCGCAAAGCTGAATACCATCAGCG
The DNA here is from genome assembly GCA_035569355.1 of Steroidobacteraceae bacterium. GTDB lineage: Bacteria > Pseudomonadota > Gammaproteobacteria > Steroidobacterales > Steroidobacteraceae > Bog-1198. The sequence continues at coordinate 8,027 of DATMNF010000101.1, read as the reverse complement.
GGACGATCGACAGCAGAGTGGTGTAGGCAAGGCTCATCGCTCGGATGTTGATTTCGCCGCTCAACCAGTCGCGAATCAGGGCTGCGGGATAGCGCAGGAAGCGCAATATCGCTCCCCAAGGCGGTCCCATGCCGCGCGACTTTTGAAACAGTCCGTCCTCTAGACGTTCCAACCACATGAGCATGCGAGGCGCCTTAAGCGGTGAGCAGCCGGAGCGCCTCGCGATAGTTGTCGCTGGTGCGCGTCAGAATATGCGGCGGTAGATGCGGCGCCGGCGGTTTCTTGTTCCAATGCAGCGATTCCAAGTAGTCGCGCACGAATTGCTTGTCGAAACTCGGCGGACTGATCCCGGGCCGGTACGAGGCCATCGGCCAAAAACGCGAAGAATCCGGCGTCAGCGCTTCGTCGATGAGCACGAGGCTTCCTGCGCCGTCGATGCCGAACTCGAATTTCGTATCGGCGATGAGGATGCCGCGTTCGCGGGCGTGCTCGGCCGCGAATCGATAGAGCTCGAGCGCAATGCCACGCACGGCGGTGGCGTATTCGCGCCCGATCGATTTCACCATGGCGTCGAACTCGATATTTTCGTCGTGATGACCCGCGGGCGCTTTCGACGCCGGAGTAAATATCGGCTCCGGCAGTCGGTCCGCCATTTGCAATCCGCCGGGCAAGGCGATGCCGCACACCGAGCCATGAAGTTTGTAGTCCTTGTAACCGGAGCCGATCAGATAGCCCCGTACCACCGCCTCGATCGGCAGCGGTTTGAGTTTCTTCACGACCATAGCTCGGCCGGCCAGTTGCGCTCGCTCGTGGCTGTCGGCGACGACATCCTCCATGGTCAACGGGGAAAGGTGATTGGCGATGATGTGCCGGGTCCTCGCAAACCAGAAGCGCGAGATCTGCGTCAGGACTTCCCCTTTGAACGGTATCGGGTCCGGCAGCACGACGTCGAACGCCGACAAGCGGTCGGTGGTGACGATCAAAAGATGCTCGGCATCCACGTCGTAGATATCACGCACCTTCCCTTGGTGAATTTTCCTCAGAGCGCGCAGGTTCGACTCAAAAAGCGGTGGCGATTGCGAATCCTGTTGCATGCGTGCGCGGCCTGCCGACTGCTAACATTGAGGAATGAAGGTCGGCGATTGTGGCGGGACAAGATGGATAGGTCAACGCGAATGACGTGGAAGGGCAAGTTTTTTGGGGCTCTCATCGGGTTCTTGATCACTCAACGGGTCTGGGGAGCCGTGATCGGCGCCATCGTCGGGCATATGTTCGATCAGTCCGTGGACTTTGGCGCTGGACCCGGTGCGGCGTATTCGGGACAGTCGGTATCGATTTCCGACGAGTTCTTCCGCACGACCTTCGAGTTGATGGGCCATGTCGCCAAGTCCGATGGCCGTGTGAGCGAGGCGGAGATCGACGCGGCGCGGCGCCTGATGCAAGAACTCAAACTGGGCGCCCGCGAAACCAACGTCGCGATGAACTGCTTTCGCGCCGGCAAGGCGGCCGCTTATGACGCGGAGCTGAGCGTCGAGCGTCTGCGCGAGGCTTGCGGACAGCGCTATGACTTGTTGCGCGCCTTCATGGAGCTGCAACTACGCGCGGCGCTGGCGGGCAATGACCTGTCGCCACCGGCGCGGACGATATTGACGCGGGTAGCCGAACGGCTGGGCATGTCGGGTCTCGAATTCGCATACATGGAAGCCGCGTTGCGGGCTCGTCAACGGATGTACGGCGCCTCTGCCGGCAGCCGCCCCGCGGCCGGCGGCGGATCGCTGGCGGAGTGCTACGCGGAGCTGGAAGTGGATCCCGATATCAGTGATCAAGAAGTGACCAAGGCCTATAGGCGCCAAATGAGCCGTCATCATCCTGATAAACTGGTGGCCAACGGGTTGCCCGAGTCGATGGCGCAGATGGCAAAAGAGAAAACTCAGCGCATTCAAGAAGCCTATGAGGGCATTCGCGCGGCGCGCGGCATGCGCTGAAGGAGTGACGATGACGCCTATTATCTCGCCCTCGATACTATCCGCCGATTTCGCCCGCTTGGGGGAGGAAGTGAATGCAGTGCTCGCCGCGGGCGCCGATTGGATTCACTTCGACGTGATGGACAATCATTACGTGCCCAATCTCACCATCGGGCCGCTGGTGTGCGAAGCGCTGCGCAGGGCGGGGGTCAAAGCGCCGATCGATGTGCATTTGATGGTATCGCCGGTCGATCCGCTCGTGTCGGACTTCGCCAAGGCGGGCGCCACCAATATCAGCTTTCACCCGGAAGCAACTCAACACGTGGATCGCACCATTCAGCACATACGTGATTCGGGATGCAAACCGGGACTGGTCTTCAATCCCGCGACGCCTCTGAATTGGCTGGACTACGTCATCGAGGAGATCGATATCATCCTCGTGATGTCGGTGAATCCAGGCTTCGGCGGTCAGAAATTCATACCGCAGGCATTGCGCAAGCTCCGCGACGCGCGGGCGCGCATCAAGGCGAGCGGGCGCGATATACGCCTCGAGGTCGACGGAGGGGTGAAAGTCGACAATGCAGCCGAGATTGCCCGGGCCGGCGCAGACACGTTTGTCGCCGGTTCCGCCATATTCGGCAGCTCCGACTATGCCGCCACGATCAAAGCCATGCGCGCGCAGATAGAGTTCGGCGCGAAATGAAGCTCGAGGTGCGAGAACGCTATTCGTCGTCCTCGTCGTCGTCCTCGTCCTCATCCTGCGTTTCGGTGCGCGTGCTCTTGGCGGCGCCGGCGCTGCCGGCACCGGCTTTCACCGGCACGATCAGCGGCCGCGTCTTGACCTTCGGACGGGCGTTGAATACCACGATGGTTTTTCCGGTCGCACGCAGCAGGCCCTGCTCTTCCAGCACCTTGAGCACGCGTCCCGCCATCTCGCGCGAGCAACCCACCAAACGCGACAGCTCTTGACGGCTCACCTTGATTTGCATGCCCTCGGGATGCGTCATTGCGTCCGGCTCGCCGCACAAGTCCATGATGGCGTGCGCAACGCGGCCGGTGACGTCGACAAAGGCGAGATCGCCCAACTTGCGATTCGTGCGGTCCAGCCGGGTCGCCAGTTGCGTGGCCAATTCAAAGATCAGCCCGGGGCTTTCGGCGGCTATTTGCCGAAAGCGCGGATAGGTCATTTCAGCGAGTTCGGACTGCTGCCGCGTGCGTACCCAGGCGCTGCGGGTCGGCTGCTCGTAGAACAAGCCCATTTCCCCGAAAAACTGGCCCTTATTGAGGTATGCCAGCACCATTTCATTGCCATCCTCGTCTTCGATCATGACTTCGACCGAGCCGGAGATGATGTAGTACAAAATGTCGGGCAAATCGCCTGCATGAATGATCACGGTCTTGGAAGGAACTGTCCGGATCCGGCAGTAGCTCAAGAAACGATTGATCGCGGGGATATCGCTTAAGGCTTTTGCCGCTTCTTCCATGGTTTCTCCCGGGTTCTTGTGTCGCTGTTAAACGCCTATGCTGGCGCACGTTTTATTACATAAGTCCTGGAATCGCAAGCACAACGGGCAAGGAGCCCGCTCAACTCCCGGACTACAGCCAATACGAACTCAAAGTCATGAGCCGGGCGGTCAAGCGCATCGCAGCCCCCACCGGGATCGGCAGCTCCTTGCCTCCGAGCGAGGCCGCCTGGGCGCCATGTTGCATCTCGTCGTGAGTCATCTGTTCGAGAATCGCGCGGCTGCGCGGGTCGGCTTCCAGGCGTTCCATGTGACCGCGCAAATGCGACTCCACTTGCCGTTCGGTCTCGGTGACAAACCCCAAGCTGGCGCTGCGCCCAAACGCGCCGGCCAGGGCCCCAATCGCGAACGAGCCGGCATACCACAGGGGATTGAGCACGCTCGGGCTGCCGTCGAGTTCGCGCAGCCTCAGTTCGCACCAGGCCAGATGATCCTGTTCTTCCGATGCGGCATGGCGCAATGCGGCCGAGAGACTGGCATCACGTGCGGTCAGAGCCTGCCCCCGGTACAGGGCCTGCGCTGCCACCTCTCCGGAGTGGTTGACCCGCATCAGGCGGCCCGACTCGACGCGCTGCGCGTCCTGCAGCGCTTCGGCCTGCGGTGCGGCAGGAGCTCGCGCTGGGGCTTGGGCTGGTGCGCCTAACACCTTGATTGCTTTATCAATTTCTCCAAGGACTCGATCGATCAGGCCGAAGCTCCGCGTATCCATGCCAACACTATATTATAGACGCCTGCCCCCGTGCTGCAGGGCTGGCATCTCGGCCCGTCGTTCTGTACACTTTCGCGCCTTTCGTTAACGACCTGAAACAGCTGAGTATTTTCATGTACACCGTATTTTCGAAGCCTGAAGAATCGCGTGGCGACTGGTTCCTGGTCGACGCGTCAGGCAAGACCCTGGGCCGGCTCGCCTCGGAGATCGCGCACCGCTTGAAGGGCAAGCACAAACCGAATTATGCGCCGCATCAAGACCTTGGCGATCACATCGTGGTGATCAACGCCAGCACCGTGCGCGTCACGGGCGCGAAGCTCACGGACAAGTTCTATCACCAGCACACCGGCTACGTCGGTAACCTGAAGACTATCTCGCTCGGCAAGTTGCTGAAGGAGCACCCGGAACGCGCGATCGAATTCGCGGTCAAGGGGATGCTGCCAAAGGGTCCGTTGGGCCGGCGCATGTACAGAAAGCTCCACGTGTTCGGCGGTAAAGAGCATCCCCATCAGGCGCAGCAGCCCAAAGCGCTGGAAATCTAAGAGTTCTCGAGGATAGAAATCATGGCATCAAAAGCAGCCGTCAACTCCTTTTACGGCACCGGCCGCCGCAAGACCTCGAGCGCACGGGTTTACCTGCATCAAGGTACGGGCAAGGTATCGATCAACGGGCGCACGCTCGAGGAGTTCTTCGGAAGAGAAACGGGCCGGATGATCGTGCAGCAGCCCTTCGGCGCCGTACAGCTCGACGGCAAATTCGATGTCGATGCGCACGTCGAGGGCGGCGGAATCACGGGCCAAGCCGGCGCGATTCGGCACGGCATCACTCGCGCGCTGATGGCGTACGACGAGACCCTCCGGACGCCTCTGCGCAAGGCGGGCTTCGTCACCCGCGACGCCCGTGAAGTCGAGCGCAAGAAGGTCGGCCGCCGCAAGGCGCGCCGCGGCACTCAGTTCTCCAAGCGCTAATCGCCGGAACGTTTTCCGTTATTTCAGCGCTGACGGTCGAACGGTATTGGGGGATCGTCTAGCGGTAGGACAACGGTCTCTGACACCGTTTACCTAGGTTCGAATCCTAGTCCCCCAGCCAACTCCAGGCCCACCCCGGTGGGCCTTTTTCTGCAACATGCACGGATAGAAATGTCGGGCGAACACACTAGGAGCGGACGGCTCGCGCCTTTGGCGCTTGCGGCGCTCGGTGTCGTGTTCGGCGACATCGGCACCAGTCCCTTGTACGCCATGTCGGCGTGCTTCACCGGGCCGGGCATCGCCGTCACGCCGGAGCATGTGCTCGGCGTCCTGTCGCTGATCTTCTGGTCTCTCGTGCTGGTCATCCTGCTCAAATATGTCGGCGTGGTACTCAACGCCGACAACAAAGGCGAAGGCGGGGTGCTGGCGTTGACCGCGTTGGTGATCAACACGGAGCGGGAGAGTCCGCGCCGCAGATTGTATGGGACGCTGGGAATACTCGGCGCTTCATTGTTCTTTGCGGACGGCGCGATCACGCCTGCGATTTCGGTGCTGAGCGCCGTGGAAGGTTTGCACGTGGCGGCTCCGGATGCGCAAATTCCCATCCTGCCGATCACCATTCTCGTGCTGGTCGGGTTGTTCCTGATTCAACGTCACGGAACCGGATCGGTCGGCAAGGTGTTCGGTCCTGTGATGCTGGGATGGTTCGTGATACTGGCGGTGATGGGCGCCGCCTGGATCGTGCGTGAACCGCAGGTGCTGCTCGCGATCGATCCGTCGCGCGGATTGCGCTTGATCGGGCAACACCAGATCGCCTCGTTGGCGGTTCTGGCCGGAGTCTTTCTGTGCGTCACGGGCGGCGAGGCCTTGTACGCCGACATGGGTCATTTCGGCAAAGCGCCGATCCGTCTCGGCTGGATTTGCGTCGTGATGCCTGCGCTGGTCACGAACTATTTTGGACAGGGCGCGTTGCTCATCGAGAATCCGGCAGCCATCAGCAATCCCTTCTACCTGATGGCACCGGCGTGGTCGCTGTGGCCCTTGGTCATGATCGCGACGGCGGCGACGGTCATCGCATCGCAGGCGGTGATTTCGGGCGTGTTCTCGGTGACCACACAGGCCGTGAGTTTGGGACTGTTGCCCCGTTTACGGGTCGAGCATTCCTCGGCGGTCAACGTGGGGCAGATCTATGTTCCCACCATGAATTGGGTGCTGATGTTCGCCTCGCTCGCGCTGGTGATGGGCTTCGGCAGCTCGGCGGGGTTGGCCGGAGCCTATGGCTTGGCGGTCTCGGGCGCGATGACCATCGTGACGCCGCTTACATTGAGTTTGATCAAGTCGCGGACAGGCAGCGAGAGCCGAACGTTGCGCGCCGGGCTGTCGCTGCTCTTCGTCATCGACATCGCGTTCCTATTGGCGAACTTGACCAAGCTCGAGGATGGCGGCTGGCTGCCGTTGCTCTCCGGCCTGATCATCTATTGGCTGATGCAGACCTGGCAAAGCGGGCGCGTGTCGCTCATGGCGCGCCTATTGCGCGAACAGAAGCCGGTGCGTGATTTCCTCGAGGACTTGAAGCGCGATCCGCCCGTACGGGTGCCGGGGACGTCCATTTTTCTGGATCAGAAGGCTTCGGGCATACCGCGCGCCTTGCTCAACAACATCAAATTCAACCGCGTGATGCATGAGCGGGTGGTCTTGCTGACGGTGGTGACCCGCGAGCAGCCGAGAATCGCGCCTTCCAAGCGCTTGACCGCAACCCCGGTGTGCGAGGGCATCGTCCGGGTGGTGGCGCAGGTCGGCTTCATGGAAAAGCCGAACATCACGGAAATTCTGCGGGAGGCCGAGACGCACGGCGTGCCTTACGAGCCGGAGCGCACGACTTTCTTCCTCAGCCGCGAAGAGCTGTTGCCGGGCCAGCGTTCGGATCTGTCCCCGTTGCGCCGCAGAGCATTCATGCAAATGGCGCGCAGCGCCCAGGTGATCGCCGACTACTACGGCCTGCCGCCCAATCGTGTGATTGAAATCGGGACCCGCTTGGAAATCTAGGGCGACCCCGGAACCAAGGTCTCAATGCCGTCGTCGCCCGCCACGATCAGCACGTCGGCGCGGCGCAGCGCGAACAAACCGACCGTCACCACCCCGGCGATTTGATTCACGGCGGATTCGAAGGTCATGGGGTCGTCGAGCCGCAGGTTGTGGACGTCCAGGATGACGTTGCCATTGTCGGTGACCACGCCGTCGCGCCAAACCGGCTGTCCCCCCATCTTCACGAGTTGGCGCGCAACATGGGAGCGCGCCATCGGAATCACCTCGACGGGCAGAGGGAACCTACCTAGTGCCTCGACCAGCTTGGTATCGTCGATGATGCACACGAATCGTGCGGATGCGGCGGCGATGACCTTTTCGCGGGTGAGCGCGCCGCCTCCACCCTTGATCAGCACGCCGTCGGCGGTCGCCTCATCGGCGCCGTCGATATAGAGAGCCAACGGCCCGGCGGAATTGAGATCCAGTTCCGGAATGCGGGCGGCCCGCAAGGCTTCAGAGGTCCGGCTCGAGCTCGAAACAGCGCCCGAGAGCTGTATTTTGCGGTCTTTCAGCACTTCTATGAGCTGGGCCACGGTGGAGCCGGTGCCGACGCCCAATACCATTCCGCGTTCGATGTAGCGAAGGGCGGCTTCCGCGGCGCGACGTTTCTTTTCCACTGACACGAGATTCCGAACCTCAAAAACAACTGTGCCCGCTTACGCGGGCACAGTTGATTACTTTCGAAGGCTTACTTTTTCTTAGCGGCCTTTTTCTTAGCTACCTTCTTCTTCGCCTTCTTTGCTTTCGCTGCCATGATAGAAACTCCGTTATCGGGTTA
>DATMNF010000100.1:0-16245 GCA_035569355.1 Steroidobacteraceae bacterium | reverse complement strand
GCCGGCGCTTCGCGCCGGCTCGTCGAACCTTCGGTTCGAACCCCACTCTTTTCGCAGAAATAGAATGTTGAGGTGAGGCCAAAGCACCTCACCTCAACATTCTATATGGCGGAGAGGGAGGGATTCGAACCCTCGATGGGCTTTTGACCCATACGCCCTTAGCAGGGGCGCGCCTTCGACCACTCGGCCACCTCTCCGGTCGGGACAAGCCCATTCGCGGAGCGCGGGATGATACCCGTCCGGAGCAGTCCAGGTAAAGCTGAAGGGGTCTAAACGCCTTCGTTAGGCGTCATCGGCAATCTTGGCCATGGGAGTTCCAGACCCGGAGCCGGATCCGGAATCGTGATCTTCTTCGCGCTTGATCCGCTCGTAGATCTCCTCGCGATGTACGGCGACATCCTTGGGCGCGTTGACCCCAATGCGAACTTGATTGCCCTTTACACCCAACACAGTCACCGTAACGTCGTTGCCGATCATCACGGTCTCGCCGACACGCCTCGTCAATATCAACATAATCGAGCTCCTAGCTATGGCTCATGCAGCGCCGGCAACGACAAGCTTCCGCGCCTGTTCTCGATACCGCATCGCCATCAAGCATTCGTTTCAGCTTCGAACGGCGGATGATGCACCACCGCGGAAATCATTCCATCAACCAATGATTGAGAATACTAAAGGCAATTGTTACATCTGGCTATCAGAATAAACAAACCGTTCAATTAGCCAGGCAGTTGCGTATCAGGGTTTCCACTCCAGCCAGTGCTTTTCCCAGGTTTTCAGGCTGCGTTCCGCCCGCCTGAGCAAAATCTGCACGGCCTCCACCCCTGCCGCCGATCTGCGCGGCGACGGCTCCGGCAATTTCGCCGGCCCTCATGCGCGTGAGTAAATCTGCCGAAACGCCCGCCACCAGCGCGACTTTGCCGTCTTGCACGGTCGCAAGCACGATCACGGAAGACCCGAGCTTGCTTTTCAGCTGATCGACCGCATCGCGCAAAGACTTGACGTCGGCGCCGTCGATTTGTGCGGCCAATACCTTAATCCCACCCACGTCCTTTGCCTGAGAACTCAAATCGCCGCCCTGGCCGCTTGCCAGTTTGGATTTGAGCTGCTGCACCTCCTTTTCCAGCCTGCGCGCGCGCTCGAGGAGTTCGCGGACCTTTTCGTCCACATCCTCGCGGCTCCCTCGAAGCATTGCCGCAATGTCGCGCAGCACTTGGTCGGTGTGTACGACCCACTCGTACGCCGTGTGGCCGGTGATCGCCTCCACGCGACGCACGCCGGCCGCGACGCCGGATTCGCTCAGAATCTTGAAAAATCCGATATCGCCGGCTCGTTGGACGTGAGTACCGCCGCAGAGTTCCATCGAAAAATCACCAATTGAAAGCACGCGAACGTCGTCTTCGTATTTTTCGCCGAATAGCGACATCGCACCCGCAGCAACCGCCTCGTCCAGGGCCATTACGCGTGTCTCCACCGGCGCATTGTTGCGAATCGCCGAATTTACGAGTTCCTCGACACGCTGGATTTCCTCCTGCGACATTGCCTGGGTGTGCGAAAAATCGAAGCGCAAGCGATCGGCAGCGACTAGGGAACCCTTTTGCTCGACATGCAGTCCCAGCACCTTCCTCAAGGCCGCATGCAGCAGATGCGTGGCCGAATGATTGAGGGCGATGGCGGTGCGGCGCTCTTGGTTCACTTGCGCTTCGACGACATCGCCGACCCGCAGTTCTCCGGCTTCGAGCACCCCCATATGCGCAAACGACGCACCGATTTTTCGGGTGTCGCGAACGCTAAACCGCCCCGTGGCGCCGATGAGAAGACCGGCGTCGCCGATCTGCCCGCCGCTTTCGGCGTAGAACGGCGTGTGGTCGAGCACCACCTGGCCTTCTTGCCCCGGTCGCAGCGCATCCACTACCGCGCCGTCGAAAATCAACGAGGTGACGTGAGCTTTTTCGGTCAATCGATCGTAGCCCAGAAACTCGGTTTTGCCGGGAAGCTTCACCGCGACTCGCGCATCTTCCGAACCGAACTTGCTAGCCGCCCGTGCCCGCTCGCGCTGTGCTTCCATTGCGGCATCGAAGCCCGCCTGATCAATCGTAAGACCCCGTTCGCGCGCCACGTCGGCGGTCAAATCGAGCGGAAACCCGTAGGTGTCGTACAGCCGAAACACCGTTTCGCCGGGAATCACGCTGGATGTCAGCTTCGCGGTTTCCGCATCGAGCAGCGCCATGCCGGTGGCCAAAGTCTCGGCAAAACGATTCTCCTCTTGCGCGAGGATTTGGGTCGCACGCGCCTCACCGGCCACGAGCTCGCCGTAGTACGAACCCATCTCGCGCACGACGCTCGGCACCAACCTGTGAAAGAAAGGTTGCGTTTGACCCAGCTTGTAGCCGTGACGAATCGCGCGTCGGATGATGCGCCGCAGTACATAGCCGCGTCCCTCATTGGACGGCACCACGCCATCGACGATCAAGAACGTGCAGGCGCGGATATGGTCGGCAATCACCCGCAGGCTGGAGGATTCCAGGTTGTCGGCGCCCGTGATTTCTGCCGCCGCACGGATCAACGATTTGAACAAATCGATGTCGTAGTTGCTGTGAACGCCCTGCATGACGGCCGCGACACGTTCCAAACCCATCCCGGTGTCGACCGACGGTTTGGGTAAAGGCACCAACACTCCGTCCGCCGCGCGGTCGTACTGCATGAACACGAGATTCCAGATTTCGACGTAGCGGTCGCCGTCTTCATCGGGCGATCCCGGGGGACCGCCGGGTATCTCCGGGCCGTGATCGTAGAAAATCTCCGTGCACGGCCCGCATGGCCCGGTTTCGCCCATCGACCAGAAATTGGTCTTCTCGTCCATTCGCGTGTTGCGCGTGGGATCGATGCCGATTTCCTCGGTCCAGATCCGCGCCGCTTCATCATCCTCCTTGAACACCGTTACCCACAGCCGGTCCTTGGGAATGCCGAGAGTGCCCGTGACGAAATTCCATGCGAAATGAATGGCTTCTCGCTTGAAGTAGTCGCCGAAGCTGAAATTGCCCAGCATTTCGAAAAATGTATGGTGGCGGGCCGTGTAGCCGACATTTTCCAAATCATTGTGCTTGCCGCCGGCGCGCACGCAGCGCTGTGCGGTGGCCGCACGCGAATACTCGCGCACTTCCTTGCCGAGAAATAAATCCTTGAACTGGACCATGCCCGCGTTGGTGAACAACAGGGTGGGATCATTTGCGGGGACGAGCGAGCTCGACGGCACCACCGCATGCCCGTTCTTGCGAAAAAACTCGAGAAAACTCCCTCGGATCTCCGAGCTCGTCATCGATTTCAATCTGGCGTCGCGTTTCATGTTTCGTCTGTGTCTGAGTCAATATCTATGTCGAATCCTAAGGCTGTTCGTATCTGTGCGCTCGTGAAACCTCGATAACCGAAAAATCGCGCTTGACGTTGCTTGTCAGCGTAATTGCTCGGCAACTGGGTGCCAAACTTCTTCTGCTGAGCTCTTCGCAGGTGCGAAAGCCAGTCCGGGAAGGCGTCGAGACACTCCTCGACCAGAGTCCCCTCCAATCCGTGCCGGCGCAACTCCGCGCGCACGCGCATGGGCCCCTGTCCCCGCGCGGCATGATAGGCCACGAAGTTCTCCGCGTAGCGCCGATCATCGAGCAGTTTTTCAGTGCGCAACGCATCAAGCAGCGCCGCCACGACTGTCACATCGTAACCGTTCTTGAGCAGCTTAAGGCGCAATTCCGCGGATGCGTAGTCACGACGGGCGAGCGCGTCGAGCGCGGCCGCTCGGGCCGCACGGGTATCGAGGGGGTCGACGTCCTGGCGACCCAGGGCGTTACGCCTCTTTGACGTCGCCACCCCGATTCATGGTCGCCTTTTCGGGAATCAATTTGGCGCGGATTTGCCCTTCGATGTCTTTGGCGATTTCGGAATGTTGTTGCAGGAAGGTGCGGGCATTGTCCTTGCCCTGTCCGATCCGTTCGCCCTTGTAGCTGTACCAAGAGCCGGACTTTTCAATCAAATTGTGCAGCACACCCAGCTCGATGAGCTCGCCCTCCTTGGATATTCCCGTACCGTACATGATTTCAAATTCGGTTTCGCGGAACGGCGGCGCAACCTTGTTCTTGACCACCTTGACTCGGGTCATCGAACCAACCACTTCCTCGCCATTCTTGATCGCGCCAATGCGCCGGATATCCATACGCACCGAGGAATAGAACTTCAGCGCATTGCCGCCGGTGGTGGTCTCGGGATTGCCGAACATGACGCCGATCTTCATGCGAATCTGGTTGATGAAGATCACGATGGTGTTCGATCGCTTGATGTTTCCAGTCAGTTTGCGCAGCGCCTGGGACATGAGCCGTGCCTGCAGACCCATGTGCTGATCGCCCATTTCGCCTTCGATCTCGGCCTTTGGCGTGAGCGCGGCAACCGAATCGACCACCACGACATCGACCGCTCCGGAGCGCACCAGCATGTCGGTGATCTCCAGCGCTTGTTCCCCGGTGTCGGGCTGCGAGACCAGCAGGTCATTGACCTTGACTCCGAGCTTTTCGGCGTAAACGGGATCGAGCGCGTGCTCGGCATCGACAAACGCCGCCGTGCCGCCGTGACTCTGCGCCGAGGCGATGATCGCCAGCGTGAGTGTGGTCTTACCCGAAGACTCCGGGCCGAAAATTTCAATGACGCGCCCGCGCGGAATACCGCCAACGCCGAGTGCGATGTCCAGTCCCAGCGAGCCTGTCGGGATCGAATCGACTTCATAAGTAGCGCCGGCGTCGCCCAACCGCATGACAGAGCCCTTCCCGAACTGCTTTTCGATCTGGCTCAGCGCGGCCGCGAGAGCTTTCTTACGATTCTCTTCCATTAGGAGTCCTCGACCAAGTGTGGCTGTATTATTTCATATTCAGCGCCCAACGCTCATACCATATGCATCGAAATCGCGGAGATTTCTACGGCTTCGGCGCCTCATCCAGTAGTGGCCAGGTACCGACTACTGTATAGACTGACTCTGGGCCGCTCGTATCGGAGCGCACCAGGCTGAATGATCGTGCACTCCAACAAAATGGAGACATTGCTTGCAGCACAGGGGCTTGCGGCACCTTCCTCGCAAGCGTGACATGCGCTCGCAGCGAAGCCCGCGCGCGCAGCCTCAGATCCTCGTGCAATCGCCTCCACAGCTCGATGAGCGCTGCCGGAGGCTCGCGCGCAACGGCGACCGCTGCGCGCGGTTCCGGCCAGTACTCATAGCGGTCAAATCTGATCGTGCAGGCTGATCCGTGCTGGCGGCGTCCGATCTCGAGCAACGACTCGAGTTGCCGCTCCGCGACGTCGCCGACGAATGCCAGCGTCAGGTGAAAATTCTTTCCCGAAACAAGCCGCGCGCTACCCGTCAAATGCAGTGCTGCAGCAGCTTCGGCAATGAGCGCGCGCGTTGCCGCATCCGGCCACAACGCAAAGAATACCCGCATATTGCGACTCCCGGCGCTCGCCTAAACGTCGAGCAGGCCTTGCAGAGCCACTCGCACGGTCTTGCGGCGCACGGCTTCACGGTTGCCTCGGAAGTGCCTTAGTTGCACGGCAACACGAATTGCACGCCCGCGGCGCTCCGCCCAACCGAGCCAAACGGTGCCCACTGGTTTGCCGGGGACTGCGCCGTCCGGGCCCGCGATCCCGGTCACCGCCACCGCCAGATGCGCACCGGTGCGCCTGATCGCGCCCGTCGCCATCGCGCGTACCGTGGCTTCGCTCACCGCACCTCGAGTCCGCAGCACGGAAGGCCGGACTCCAAGCCTAAGTATCTTGGCTGCGTTGCTGTACGTGACGAAACCCTCGACGAACCACTGTGAGCTGCCAGCAATATCGGTCAGTGCCTTGGCAATCCAACCGCCGGTGCAGGACTCCGCCGTTGCCACTCTCCGTTCACTCTGGAACAGGTGCCGCCCCACGCGAGCGGCAAGACGCTCCAGATCAAGATCCGTGTTCGGCATGGGCCTCAAAGGGAAAATCAGTATCGCGGGTGATTGGCGCTATTGTATCGCTCCTTCGACCGCGCCGGCAGCTTCGCCGCGGCTGAATAGGGAAACCGACAAGATCATCAGTAAGGGGGAATTTTTTGCTCGCATTCCGTTACTCTTCCACAGCATGATTCGAACCTCGATCTGTCGCCGATTGCAAACAGCGTGAGCATCAATCCGCCCCCTGAGAATCACACCCCCATGATGCAGCAGTACCTGCGCATCAAGGCGCAGCATCCCGACGTGCTGCTTTTTTATCGCATGGGCGATTTCTACGAAATGTTCTACGACGACGCGCGCCGCGCGGCGCAACTGTTGGACATCGCCCTCACCCAACGCGGCGCCTCCGCCGGAGCGCCGATTCCCATGGCTGGGGTGCCGGCGGTCACGCTCGATAGCTATCTCGCGAAGCTGGTCCGCAAGGGCGAGTCGGTCGCGATCTGCGAGCAGCGCGGCGAGCCCGGCAAGGTGAAGGGTCCGATGGAGCGCGAGGTGGTGCGCATCGTGACGCCGGGCACCGTCACCGATGAGGCGCTCTTGGAGGAGCGGCGCGACACCCTGCTCGCCAGCGTCTTCGGAATCGATGGCCGCTTCGGTCTCGCATGGCTTGATCTGTCGGCCGGCCGCTTCACCGTCATGGAGCTTGCCGGAGTCGCAGCGCTCGAAGCGGAGATCGAGCGGCTGCGGCCCGCCGAGCTGCTGGCACCCGATGGCGCAGTGCCGGTGCTCGCGGCCGGTTCAGGACTCAAGGATCCGCCCTGGCGGCTGCGGGCGCCCTGGCATTTCGACACCGACTCCGCGATGCGCGCCCTGACCGAGCAATTCCGCACGCGCGATCTCGCCGGTTTCGGCTGTGCGGACAAGCCGTTGGCAATCGCAGCAGCCGGCGCACTGCTCGCCTATGTTCGCGAAACGCAAAAATCGGCGTTGCCCCATCTGTTGTCGATCGCGACCGAAGAGCGCGATACCGCCTTGATCATGGACCCGGCGACCCGGCGCAACCTCGAACTCGACGAAAGCCTTGCCGGAAAGCCGGAACTCACCCTGGCGGGCGTCTTCGAGCGCACGGCAACCGCCATGGGCGGGCGAATGCTGCGCCGCTGGCTGCACCGGCCGCTGCGCGATCGCGCGACGTTGCGCGCGCGCTACGATGCCGTCGCGACGCTGCTGAACAACGCGCAGCACGCGCCGGTTGCGGATTCTCTGAAGGCGATCGGCGATCTGGAGAGAATTGTCGCGCGAATCGCCCTTCGCTCAGCGAGGCCGCGGGACCTCACGCAGCTGCGTGCGGCCCTCGCCGCCCTGCCGCAGCTGCACCACGTTCTGCGCGGGACCTCCTCCCCGTTATTGCTGCAACTCGTCGCCGAACTCGCGCACCACAGCGGCAATCACCGCGAGGATCACGACTTGCTGGCCAGAGCGATCGTCGAGTCGCCGCCGCACTACCTGCGCGACGGCGGCGTGATCGCCCCCGGCTACGACGCCGAGCTTGACGAGCTGCGCCTCCTCGGCAGCAATACCGAGCAGTTCCTGCTCGATCTTGAACGAAGAGAGCGCGAGCGCAGCGGTCTATCGAGCCTCAAATTGGGCTTCAATCGAGTGCAAGGCTTCTACATCGAAGTGAACCGCAGTCAAGCCGACAGGGTGCCGCAGGACTATCTGCGCCGCCAGACGGTGAAATCCGCCGAGAGATTCATCACGCCGGAACTGAAGTCTTTCGAGGACAAGGTTCTCGGAGCGCGAGATCGCGCGCTGGCGCGCGAAAAGGAATTGTACGACGCGTTGCTGGATCACCTGACCGCACGACTGCCGGCGCTGCAGTCGACCACGGCCGCCGTCGCGCAAATCGATGTGTTGGCCTGCTTCGCCGAGCGCGCTGCCGCTCTCGATTGCGCGCAGCCGGAGTTGGTCGACGAACCGATGCTCGTTATCGACAGCGGGCGCCATCCTGTGGTCGAGCGCGCCGGCCGGGAGCCCTTCGTACCCAATGACCTGCGCCTCGATGACTCGCGCCGCATGCTGATCATCACCGGTCCGAATATGGGCGGCAAGAGCACCTACATGCGCCAGACGGCGCTGATCGTCATTCTGGCGCACATCGGCTGCTATGTACCCGCCCGCCGCGCCGTGCTCGGCCCCATCGATCGGATCTTCACGCGCATCGGCGCCTCGGATGACCTAGCCGGTGGCCGCTCGACGTTCATGCTCGAAATGACCGAGACGGCGAATATTCTCAACAACGCCACTGCCTCGAGTCTCGTGCTCATGGACGAGGTGGGCCGCGGCACCAGCACTTTCGACGGCCTATCGCTCGCGTGGGCGTGCGCCGCCTATATCGCCAACAAGATCCGTGCCTTCACCTTGTTCGCCACGCATTATTTCGAGCTCACCAGTCTCGCGGGCGAGGCGCCGGGAGTGGCCAATGTGCATGTCGAGGCGGTGGAACACGGCGAGACCCTTGTGTTCCTTCATAGCGTCAAAGAGGGTCCCGCCAACCAGAGCTATGGACTACAGGTCGCTGCCCTCGCCGGCATTCCGAAATCGGTCACGGCGCGCGCGCGCCGCTATCTGACCGAGCTCGAGCGCGAGCGCGATGCCCTGCGCACTTTCACGTCGCCTCAAGGCGAACTCGCCTTGTTCGCGCCCGCGCCCTCCGCTCCGGCCCTCGAGCCCGCACCAACGACGACGCGATCCGCTGCCCTCGAAGTCTTGCGGTCCCTTGATCCGAACACCCTGAGTCCCCGCGAGGCGCTCGATGTCCTGTTCAAACTGCAAGCGTTGGATCGCGGCTCCTAGGGGCGCCCGAATCGACCCGTACTCAAGAACGCAGCCGCCTGCTTCGCCACGGCCGCCGAGAACAGCATCCCCGTGTGACTGACCCGCAGCACGACGCGATCCGCAGCCCCATCGAGTTGCGTCTCCCCGACCAGAATCGTTCCGTCGCTCGGCCCGCCGAGCGGCCCCACGAGGCGACCGAAGCCAATTCCAAGATCCCCCGCGATGACGCCGACATCCCGCGAGCCATCCCACCGCCGTTCACGGTCGCGCACCCGAGGCGCCAATAATTCCTCGCCGACACCAAGTCCCATGATCTGTCTCCCGAACGGCAGGCGCGCCAATTTCAGGGCCGTGCGGCTGCCGCGCAGCGGCGAGCCCATCAGGACCACCCGTCCGGGCGGCAATCGCTCGCGCAGCGAAGCGTCGAGTTCGAAGGCCTTCAAGATCACCAAGCCGCCCAGGCTGTGTCCGACGAGGTGCAGCGTGTCCGCGGACAGAGCGGTCAGGTACTTCGCCAGGGCGCGCGCATTGGTAGTGGTATCGGCGGCGACGGAGGGATAGGAAAATGCAGCCGCGTCGGCGTTGAGATCTCGCGCCAAGCGGTGGCGCAGCAAGATCGATTCGCTGCCCCTTTGCCAGAGTCCGTGCACATAAACGATCACGGCGCGCATCGCGGCCAAGGAGCCTCCTAAACGCGCAGCTGTTCGATGACGGCGCGGTTGGTGCTCGAGGACGCCAGACGGACCGCGTCGGCGCCGAAGACCCACTCGTGGCGCACATGCTCCGAGGGGCTCAAGGTCACCGGCGCGCGCTGCCGCAGCCTCAAGGAAAATGCGTGCTCGAGATTGCGTGTGACTCCCGGCGCGTACACCTTGCCGAAAGCCGGCAAGATCTCGTACACCTGGGTCCATTGCAGATTGACGAGCACGCCCTGCGAGATGCCGGTTTCCTCGACGACCTCGCGCCGCGCAGCGCTGTCGGCACGCTCGCCCCATTCCAGACTGCCCGTCACCGACTGCCAGAAGCCGGGCGGACGCCGGCGCTCCAGCAACAGAAATTCACCGCCGTCGGTGTAGATCACGACCAAGATCGATTCCGGACGTCTAAAGCTGCGAACGTTCACCCGGTCAATCGACGTTCGGAACTTTCGGCGGGACGCGCACGCGGATGTGCAACTCCCTGAGCTGCGCCTCGCTCACCTCCGTCGGCGCGTCCATCAAGAGGTCGGCCGCGGTCTGCGTCTTCGGGAAGGCGATGACGTCGCGGATGCTCTCTGCGCCGGCCATCAACATCGCCAATCGGTCGAGTCCGAAAGCGATGCCGCCGTGCGGCGGCGCGCCGTATTTGAGCGCATCCAGCAAGAAGCCGAACTTGAGACGAGCCTCTTCCGCCGAGATATCCAGCAAATCGAACACGACGGACTGCAGCTCCTGCGAATGGATGCGCACCGAGCCGCCGCCGATTTCAGAACCGTTGAGGACCATGTCGTAGGCCTTGGCCGTCGCCTCGCCGGGACTCGCCGCCAAGGCCGCGTAATCCAGATTCGCGGGGCTCGTGAAGGGATGATGCATGGCCTGCCAGCGCTTGGCGTCGGCGTCCCACTCGAACATGGGGAAATCCACGACCCACAAAGGCCGCCATCCCTCGGCCACGAGCTTCAGATCCGCGCCCACCTTGAGGCGCAGCGCCCCCAAGGCGTCGCTCACCACTTTGGCGCTGTCGGCACCGAAGAAAATCAAGTCGCCGTCGCGCGCAGCGGTGCGCTGCAGAATTGCGCTCACCGCAGCGTCGCTCAGGAACTTGAGAATCGGGGACTGCAGGCCCTCGCGGCCCTTCGCGACTTCGTTCACCTTGACATAGGCCAAACCCTTGGCCCCGTAGCGCGCTACATAGGCCGTATAGTCGTCGATCTCCTTGCGAGACAGCCGGCCGCCTTGCGGCACGCACAGAGCCGTCACGCGGCCGCGCGGGTCGGCTGCAGGTCCCGCGAACACCTTGAAGTCGCAACCCTTGACGAGATCGGCGACGTCCACCAATTCGAGCGGCACCCGCAGATCGGGTTTATCCGACCCAAAGCGGCGCATCGCCTCGGCATAGGTCATGCGGGGTATGGGGTTCGGCAAATCCACATCGAGCACCCGCTTGAACAGGTGCCGCACCAACCCTTCCATCAGCCCCTGAATCTCCGCTTGATCGAGGAAGGAAGTCTCGATATCGAGCTGGGTGAACTCCGGTTGCCGATCGGCGCGCAAATCCTCATCGCGAAAGCAGCGCACGATTTGGTAGTAGCGATCGAAGCCGGCGATCATCAGGAGTTGCTTATAGATCTGCGGCGACTGCGGCAGAGCGAAAAACTTGCCGGCATGCGTGCGGCTCGGCACCAGATAGTCCCGGGCGCCTTCCGGCGTCGCCTTGGAGAGCATCGGCGTTTCGATGTCGACGAATCCCGCTTCATCGAGATAGTGGCGCATCGCGCGCGTGATCCGATGACGCAGCAGCAATCGCTCGCGCATTTCCTCGCGCCGCAGGTCGATGTAGCGATAGCGCAGCCGCACCTCTTCGCTCACGCGTTCATCGAGCTGAAACGGCAACGGTTCGCACCGGTTGAGAATCTCGAGCTCCTGGCACTTGAGCTCGACCTGGCCCGATTTGAGATTGGCGTTCACGGTTCCCGGCGGGCGCCTCCGCACCACTCCCGACACCTTGAGCACGAACTCATTGCGCACGCGCTCGGCCATCGCGAACACCTCAGGCGTGTCGGGATCGAAGACGATTTGCAGCAGTCCCTCGCGATCGCGCAAATCGACGAAGATGACCCCGCCGTGATCGCGGCGGCGCTGCGCCCAGCCGGCCACCGTGACGATCTTCCCCGTCAACGACTCGTTGACTTGACCGCAATAGTGAGTGCGCATGGCCTAAACTCGCCGCGTCGCCTTGTGCACCGGCCTCTTCATCGGCCTCTTGCCGGCAGATTTGCCACGCCCGAGATGGTGCACCCGCGTCGAGCTCTTGGGCTCCTTCGCGGACTTCGAAGCAGCCTTCTTCGCCGGCTTGTCCGCGGCCTTCTCCTTGGGCTTCGAGTCCTGGGCGGCAGAATCCGTCTTGGCGTCCTTACCGTCGCCGTCCTTGCTCTCCGCGCCCGAGGCGCCTTCCTTGCCCGCGTCCTTGGCGGTGTCGGTCACGGCATCCTTGGGTGCGTCCGGCTCGGGTCGGTCGGCCAGATTGCGCTTATTGTCCTGATCGCCCTTGAAGTCGGTCTCGTACCAGCCCCCGCCTTTGAGGCGAAACACCGGCGCCGACATCAGGCGCTGCAGCTGCGGCTTGCCGCATTGCGGGCATTTCTTTAACGGGGGTTCGCTGATTTTCTGCATGACCTCGACATCGTGGCCGCAGCTCTTACATTCGTACTCGTAAAACGGCATGTTTTTCCTATTGGCGGTCCTGCTCGCTGGATTCGCTGGCTGCCCGCTGCCAGCGCCCTTCAGTATAGCGAACCGCGGGCCCGAATCACGGGCCCGCATCTTAAGCCTTCCCCTGCCAAGGCAGCCTTTCGGAGCCTATGGGAGCCGGCTGCCCCTAGTGCAGACGTTCCTTTTCGAACACCAGTGCGTCCCTCTTGAGCTTGGCGATCACCCGATCCCCCGCGATGAAATCGCCGCGCAGGATCTTTTGCGCCAGCGGGTTCTCGATTTGCGATTGAATGGCACGCTTCAGAGGCCGTGCCCCATATACCGTGTCGAAACCCGCCTCGCCGATCTTGTCGCGCGCATCATCGTCCAAGCGCAGGGTGATGTCGCGCTCCGCCAGCCGCTGCCGCAGCCGTCCCAGCTGGATATCGACGATGGCGCGAATCTGCTCGCGCGCGAGGGAATGAAAGACCACGATCTCATCGACACGGTTGATGAATTCGGGGCGGAAATGCTGGTTCACCACCTGCATCACCGCTTGCTTCATCTTGTCGTAGTTGGCCTCGCCCGACAGCTCTTGAATGACCTGGGACCCCAAGTTCGAGGTCATGATCACGACGCTGTTGCGAAAGTCCACGGTGCGCCCCTGCCCATCGGTAAGGCGGCCGTCGTCCAACACCTGCAGCAACACGTTGAATACGTCCGGATGCGCCTTCTCGATTTCGTCGAGCAAGATGACGCAGTACGGGCGCCGGCGCACCGCCTCGGTCAGCTGGCCGCCTTCTTCGTAACCCACATAGCCAGGGGGCGCCCCGATCAAGCGCGCCACCGAATGCTTTTCCATGAATTCCGACATGTCGATCCGCACCATCGATTCCTCGGTGTCGAACATGAACTCGGCCAAGGCTTTGCATAACTCGGTTTTGCCGACGCCGGTGGGGCCCAAGAACATGAAGGATCCGCTCGGCCGGTTCGGATCGGCGAGGCCTGCGCGCGAGCGGCGAATCGCATCCGCGACCGCCTTGACCGCCTCCGGCTGCCCGACGACGCGCTTGCCCAACACCTCTTCCATGCGCAGCAACTTCTCGCGCTCCCCTTCGAGCATGCGAGACACCGGGATGCCGGTCCACTTCGACACGATTTCAGCGATTTCGATTTCGGTCACCGAATTGCGCAACAGCTGATTGGGCTTTTTCTCCGCCTCCAGCGCCTGGGCGAGCCGCTGCTCGAGCGCGGGAATTTTCCCGTATTGCAGTTCGGACATGCGCGCCAAATCCTGCGCGCGGCGCGCGGTCTCCAGGTCCTGCCGCGCCCGTTCCAGTTCTTCTTTGATGTGCGCGGCGCCCTGTACCGAGGCCTTCTCCGCCTTCCACACTTCCTCTAGATCCGAATACTCCTTTTCCAGCGCGCGCAATTGCTCTTCCAAGGTGTTCAAGCGTTTGCGCGACGCCTCATCGTTCTCTTTGTTCAGCGCCTCGCGCTCGATCTTCAGCTGAATGATGCGCCGGTCCAGCTTGTCGAGCGCCTCCGGCTTCGAATCGATCTCCATGCGAATCAAGGAACCCGCTTCATCGATCAAATCGATGGCCTTGTCGGGTAGTTGCCGATCCGAGATATAGCGGTGCGACAACGTCGCCGCCGCGACGATGGCCGGGTCCGTGATCTCGACGCCGTGGTGCACCTCATAGCGCTCTTTGAGACCGCGCAAGATCGCGATGGTGTCTTCGACCGACGGCTCATCGACCAAGACTTTTTGGAAGCGCCGCTCCAGTGCGGCGTCTTTTTCGATGTACTTGCGATATTCGTCGAGGGTGGTCGCTCCGACGCAGTGTAGTTCGCCTCGAGCAAGGGCCGGTTTCAACATATTGCCCGCGTCCATGGCGCCCTCGGCCTTGCCGGCGCCCACCATGGTGTGCAGTTCGTCGATGAACAGAATGATTTGGCCTTCCTGCTTGGCCAAATCATTGAGCACGGCCTTCAGGCGCTCCTCGAATTCACCGCGAAATTTCGCACCCGCGATGAGTGCGCCCAGGTCGAGCGAGAGAATGCGCTTGTTGCGTAGGCCCTCGGGCACTTCGCCGTTGACGATGCGCTGTGCCAGGCCCTCCACGATCGCGGTCTTACCGACCCCGGGCTCACCGATGAGGACCGGGTTATTCTTGGTTCGGCGCGCGAGAACCTGAATGGTGCGGCGAATCTCATCGTCGCGTCCGATCACCGGATCGAGCTTGCCCTGGCTCGCGCGCTCCGTCAGGTCGATGCTGTACTTTTCCAGCGCCTGGCGGTTTTCCTCAGCGCCCGCATCCTCCACTTTCGCGCCGCCGCGCACCTCTTCGATCGCCTTCTCCAAGGCCGCGCGCGCCGCCCCGCTGGCCTTCAGCAAACGGCCCAGTTCTCCCCTATCCTCAGAAGCCGCGAGCACGAACAATTCACTGGAGATGAATTGATCCCCGCGCTGCTGAGCCAGCTTGTCGGTGACATTCAAGAGCTTGTTCAGGTCGTTGCCGAGCAGTACCTCGCCGCCCGACCCCTCGACTTTCGGAAGACGGTCCAGCGCCGTTGCCAGATCCGAGCGCAGCTTGGCCACCTGGACCCCGGCCTTCTCGAGCAGCGGTCGGGCGGTGCCGCCCTGCTGGTCGAGCAGCGCCGCCATGAGATGCACCGGCTCGATGTATTGATTGTCGCGGCCGACCGCAAGCGATTGGGCGTCGGCCAAAGCCGCCTGAAATTTGGTCGTCAGCTTGTCCATGCGCATGCTTATACCCTTCTGATAACGCTCGGAATGCTCAGTAAGTGGGGATGCGCAGCGCCCAATTCAACGGGCCGCCAGCGGCTTTGCGGGCCGTCAACGGCATTCCGGTCCGCCTCAAAGGCCGGCGCATCCCGTTCCGGCCGCCTCACCCGAAATCCAGCCAAATCAAGGTGGCCTGCCGGCCCGTCACCCCATCGCGCCGGTGAGAAAAGAACCGATCAGCTTCGGCAAAGGTACACCGGCCGCCGCCGTAGATGCGCCTCACCCCGCTGGTCTCGAGACGTCGACGCGCCAATTTCCCCAAATCCGCCATGAATCGCCCGCGCGCATTCTGCACAAAAGCCTCGCCCGCTCCCGAATCCTGCCTCAGCAGAGCCTCGCGAACCTCCGCTCCCACCTCGAAGTGTTGGGGTCCGATGGCGGGTCCCAGCCACGCCATGAGCCTTGCGGGCGGCGCCGGCAGCGCGCCGACGAGGGCCTCGATCACGCCGCCGGCAAGCCCCCGCCAGCCCGCATGCACCGCCGCCACCAAGTCCCCTGACTCCGCCGCCAGCAGGATGGGCATGCAGTCCGCCGTGAGAATCGCGCACACGCGGTGAGGTCGCCGTGTAAAGCAAGCGTCCGCGGGACCCATGGAACCGCGTGCCTCGACCCGCCCAGCGCCGCCGACGTCGGTCACCGTATCAAGGTCGGCCGCAGCGTCAAGGTCGGCCGCAGCGTCGAGATGGGCCGCAGCGTCGAGGTCGGCAACCGCCGTTCCATGAACTTGCATGAGCCATCGAGGCTCCGCCGGCAACCGAGCCGCTTCCACCAGACGCCGCCGATTCTCGGCGACCGCCTTGGGCGAGTCGCCCACGTGGCCGCCCAAGTTGAGCGACGCATAGGGGGGCGTGCTCATCCCGCCCCAGCGCGAGGTCGAGAGCGCCCGGACGGTGACGGGCGCCGGCCACTCCGGGATCAGCCAATCCGGCGTCGGCGCGGAGGCATTCACAGCGCTGACGCCTTTTTTCGCACGCGATTCCGCAGGCCATCGCCCGCTGCCTCCTGGACGTCCTCGCGCAGAGCCTTGAGCAATTGTTCGAAATCGGGCGGCACGGGACTCTGCAACGCCAACCGCTTGCCCGAGCGCGGATGATCGAATCCGAGTGCGGCGGCATGCAGAGCTTGACGCTTGAAGGCGCGCAGGGTGTCGATGAGACTTGTGCAGGCGCCACGCGGCAGCCTGAGGCGTCCGCCATAAACCGGGTCGCCCACGATCGGATACTTGACGTGGGAGAGGTGCAGCCGAATT
>DATMNF010000099.1:0-5315 GCA_035569355.1 Steroidobacteraceae bacterium | reverse complement strand
CCTGCACGTTGGCGGCGTGAAAGAACTTTTGCAGATTCGCAGGTTCGCTAGCCAGGAGAGCGGGCAATAGCTGCTCTTGGGCCTTTCGTGCCAATTCAAGAGTATGGTTATCGGTCGAACTTTGAAATCCGATGCTCAATGAGCCGTCGGCGAGAATCGCCGCACTGCCAAGCTCAGACGCGCGCATTTTCATGACCGTTCTTCTCCTGCCGCGGTTCGTTCATGCGGGACGGCAGTATACGCCAACAAGATACTTGACTGAGGCAAGTAAATGCCGCAGGATCATTTCCATGCCGCAGAAGCGTTCAGTCGCTCAAGCCCCTTCTGCCGAAGCGATTGACCGCATTCGGGACTTCAATCGCCTCTACACGCGCCAGCTGGGACTGCTCGACCAAGGACTGCTCGGCAGTGAATTCACGCTCACCGAAGCACGGGTCCTGTATGAGTTGGCGAATCACGACGAGACTACGGCGACCGAGATCGCGCGTGAGCTTGGGATTGACCTCGGCTACTTGAGCCGGCTGATCAAGAAATTTGACCGGCGGCGCTACATCAAGCGCACGCGTTCGCGGGTCGATGCGCGTCAAAGCCGGCTGCGGCTCACCGAGAAGGGGCGTACGGTTTTTGAGCCGCTCGATCGGGCGGCGCGCCAGCAGATCGCGGCGATGATCGATCCCATGACGCCGGCCCAGCGCTCCGAATTGCTGGCGGCGGCGCGCAGCATCCAGCGCCTGCTGCAACCCGGTTCGGAGCCACAAGGACCGAGACCGTACGCCATTCGGCCGCTCAAGATCGGCGACATCGGCTGGATTACGCATCGGCAAGCAGTTCTGTATTCGCAGGAGTACGGGTGGGACGGCACGTACGAGGCGCTGGTGGCGGAAATTCTGGCCGGCTTCGTCAAGAACTTCGATTCGGCGGCGGAATGCGCTTGGGTGGCCGAGCGAGACGAGGCCATCGTCGGTTCCGTGTTCCTGGTGCGTGCTTCCGCGCACCTGGCGAAACTGAGGTTGCTGTACGTCGAGCCGGCCGCCCGCGGCCTAGGCCTTGGCGGGCGTCTCGTGCAGGAGTGCATCGAGTTCGCGCGGGCAAAGGGCTATCGAACGCTGACGCTCTGGACCAATGACGTGCTGGTCTCGGCGCGGCGCATCTACGAGGCCGCCGGATTTCAATTGACTCGTGCAGAGCATCATCATTCCTTCGGCAAGGATCTGCTCGGTCAGACCTGGGACCTTGCTCTTTGAGCCAACCTGAATCGTGAACCGCAAAAGGTGCGGTGGCTCAAGTGCTCCCGGACTCGCCCCGCGCCGCCAGTACGACACGCAGTGCCGCATCATCGCCTTCGCGCTGCTCGCGCCGATCCGCCGCGCGCCGTTCTTCCTTGCGAAAGCGATCGACGGCCCGTCCCAGCGATTCGGCTTCGATGCGTTTCTCGCTCCAAAGCGCCCGCCGTCTCTCGTACTCCGCGCGAGCGGCCTCGAGGTTGATCGTGTGCTGCCGCAGCGCTTCGCCCAGGCGATCCAGGAACATTCGATAGTTTTGTAATTTGACCGCTGCGATCGCTCCCGTCGATTGGGAGCTGCGCACGTACTCGTCGCGATAGGATTGCAGTTGCTCGAACTGACGCTCGAGCTCAGCCACCTTGCGGCTGGCCTCCCCCATCGCACGGCTCAAATTTTTGGCCGAAGTCGAGGCAAGTTCTTGGATCGGTTCGAATCGTTTCGATTTCATGGGTTAGGAGCCTGTTCCAGGCACTATCGGCCTAGCTCTTGGCCTGCGCCGAGAACTGCGTCACGAGTTGCTTAAGGTCCGCGTAGCTGCGCTCGATTCCCACCGGTTCGTACATGTCCTGGCGCAAGAATTCGATCATCTTGGGCCATTGCTCGACAGCCAGGTCCACCCGTGCATCGGCGCCGCGCCGATAGGCGCCGACGGTGATGAGGTCGCGGTTCTGCTGATAGGTGGAGTACACCTGCCTGAAGCGGTTCGCGAGATCGAGCTGCTCGCGCGTCGCAACCTGATGCATGGCACGGCTGATGGAGGCTTCCACATCGACGGCGGGATACAGTCCGTTCTCCGCCAGCCGGCGCGACAGCACGATGTGACCGTCCAAGATGGCGCGCGCGGCGTCGGCTATCGGATCGTTATGATCGTCCCCTTCCACCAACACCGTATAAAACGCCGTGATCGACCCCACACCGCGATCGCTGTTGCCGGCCCGTTCCACCAACTGCGGAAGGCGCGCGAATACCGACGGCGGATAGCCCTTGGTCGCCGGCGGCTCGCCGATGGCAAGCGCAATTTCGCGCTGCGCCTGCGCAAAGCGCGTCAGTGAATCGAGCAGCAGAAGCACCTTGAGGCCGCGGTCGCGAAAATATTCCGCGATGGCGGTGGCGAGCCACGCGCCGTGCAGACGCATCAGCGGCGGGTTGTCGGCCGGTGTGGCAACGACGACGGCGCGACGCATCCCATCCGGACCCAAGGTGTTGCTCACGAAATCCTGCACTTCGCGGCCCCGCTCGCCGATCAATCCGACGACGGTGACGTCGGCCTTGGTGTAGCGGGTCATCATGCCCAGCAGCACCGACTTGCCGACGCCGGAGCCCGCGAACAAACCGATGCGCTGACCGCCGCCGACGGCGAGCAACGCGTTGATCGAGCGCACGCCCACATCGAGCGGATCGCGTATCGCCCGCCGCATGAGCGGGTTCAACGGTTCCCCCGTGAGAGAGACGCGATCTGCGCTCTTGAGTTCACCAAAGCCGTCGAGCGGCCGCCCCGCGCCGTCCAGCACCCGGCCCAGCAATTCATCGCCGACCACCGCCGACGACACGCTGCGCGTGGGAATGACCCGAGCCCCGGGCATGACGCCGCGGATATCGCCGGTGGGCATCAGGAATAACTTGTCGCCCGAGAATCCGACCACTTCGGCTTCGATCTGCTTGCCTTCCGCCGTATCGACCAAGCACCGGCCGCCCACGGCGGCCTCGCACCCGACCGCCTCGAGCGTCATTCCGACCATGCGATGCAGCGTCCCTTCGACGACGAATTCCGCGGCTTTGGCCATGCGCTCACGTGCGCGAACCAGCGCGAGCGGCCACTGCTTGGGGCGCGGCCGGTCGGCAATCGCGGCGCTCATGCCGGTGCCCCGTCCGTTTGGCGCTCGCCGCCCAGCATTTCGCTCAACATGGCGCCGAGGCGAGTCTCCAGACGTGCATCGATGCGCGATGTCGTGGTGTTGATTTGACACCCGCCGCGCGCCATCACCGGATCTTCGACGATCATCCACGCGCGCTCGTTTTCGGTGGGCGCCAGGTACTGGCGCACCACCGCGGCGTCCTCAGGGTGCAAATGCACCCGCACGTCGCGAGCCGCGACCGGCAACGCGGCGATCGCTTCGCGGATGATGCCGATGATTTGCGTCGGATCGGTCTTGAGTTCGCGGCGCACGATTTGCCGCGCCAGCGCCATGGCCAGGATCAAGAGTTCATGCTCGACTTCGCTATCCAGTACTTCGAAGGGCTTGGCCAAGTCGTAGAACATTCCCGCGAGGCGTTCGACCTGCGCGCGAACTTCGGCCCGACCGGCCTCCCGGCCTTCGGCCAACCCCTGCTCGAAAGCCTCCTTGTGCGCCTCCGCCTGCAGGTCGGCGAGTCCGCCCACGGTTGCCATTTTCTGCGCGGCGTCGGAGCTTCGCATATCCGGAGCCTTCCACAGCATCGCCCCGGCCGCGGCAGACTTGAGGTTGACGTCAGACAAACTCGCCGCCGCTCTTGCCGCCAAGACTGATGGTGCCTTCCTCCGCCAAGCGTTGAGCAATGACGACGATTTCCTTCTGCGCGGCTTCCACGTCCGTGAGCTTCACCGGGCCGCGCGCCTCCATATCGTCCTTCAGGATCTCGGCCGCGCGCTTCGACATGTTCTTCAATATCTTCTCCTGCACCTCCGGTTCGGCGCCGCGCAGGGCCACGGCCAATGTATCGGAGCCCACTTCGCGCAACAGCGCCTGAATGCCGCGATCGTCGACGTCCAGCAGATTGTCGAAGATGAACAGCAAATCCTTGATCTGCTGATGCATCTCGCCGTCGGCCTTTTCGATCTTGCCGAGCTCTTCGCCGCTCTTGTCCCGCTCCATGGCATTCAAGATGTTGGCCACCGTGCGCGCACCGCCGATGCGGCGCAGGGGCGTGGGCGGCGCGGCATTGGCCTGCTTCTCGACCAGTTGATCGAGCTCGGTCAAGGCTGACTGGGGCACTTCGTTCAACGTGGCGATGCGCATCAAGACTTCGGTGCGCATGTCGTCGGTCAGCAGCGGCAGGATGGAGGCCGACTGTTCGGGCTCGAGATGCGACAACACGATGGCGGCGATTTGCGGATGTTCGCCGCTGATGATTTGCGCGACGGCCTTCGACTCCATCCACTTCAACGATTCGATGCCCTGGCCGGCCTGACCCGTCGACACTCGATCGAGCAACATGTCGGTCTTTTGCTTGCCGACGGCCTGAGTCAACACTCGCCGCACGAAGTCTTGGGAGCCTCCGGCGATATTCGCCCGCGAGTCGGCCACCCCGATGAATTTGTCGAGAACGGAGGTCATCTGCTCGCGCGATACCTCCTTGAGCTCGGCCATCGCGATTCCCAATTTCTGGACTTCGCGCGCATCGAGCTGTTTGAGCACATTGGCCGCATCCTGCTCGCCCAAGCTCATCAGCAGGATAGCGGCGCGTTGCGTTCCAGCGAGTTCGTCGACCTTGTCAGCCATCCGCAGAGACCCAATCCTTTACGACCTGCGCCGCACGCCGGGGATCTTGTCCCACCAGGGTCCGCGCCGCCGCGATCTGCTGCTCAAAACTGGGAGCGAGTTTGATGGCCTTGCCGCCTTGGCCCCCGATGCTCACGCGATCGCCCTCCAAATCGCCGCCCTCGCCGCCTGCACTGGGGCGCGCCGCGGACTTGGTCAAGGATCTCATCAACGGCCGCAGGACCAGGAACGCCACCACCAATACGAGTGCCGCGCCCACGATTTGCTTTGCCAGCTGCGTAATCCACGGCGTCTCCCATAGCGGCAACCCTTCGACCGGTCCGGGCGGCGCACTGCTCTTGAACGCTTGATTGAGCACGTTCAATTGATCGCCGCGGTCCTCCTTGAGGCCGATGGATTCGCGCACCAGTTGCGAGAAGCGCTTGATGTCGGTGTCGCTCATGGGTGCCGTGGTGACCTTGCCGTCCGCGTCCGTTTTCTGCCAATCGTCGAGCACGACGCCGACGCTGAGCCGCTTCACGATCCCGACGGGTTGCTTCACGTAGGAAAGCGT
>DATMNF010000098.1:0-3389 GCA_035569355.1 Steroidobacteraceae bacterium | reverse complement strand
GGCAGGGCGCGCGGCGGGCGCGCCGTGTTCGAGCAGTTTCTCCACGATGTGATCCAAGCGCGCGTGTCCCATGTAGAACACCGCAGTGGCCCCCGGCATCGCCAATGCGCGCCAATCGGGCTCCGTACCTCCCTGCGCATGGCCGGCTACGAAGCTCACACTGTGCGCGTGGTCGCGATGCGTCAGCGGGATGCCCGCATACGAGGCGCATCCCGTGGCCGCGGTGATGCCGGGCACCACCGAAAAGTTGATTTGCGCCTTTGCCAACGCTTGCAGCTCTTCCCCGCCGCGACCGAAGACAAAGGGATCGCCGCCCTTCAGGCGGACCACGCGCTTGCCGCGATTCGCATGCTCGATCAGCAAAGAATTGATCTCCTCCTGAGTGCTGCCGATCTTGCCGGCCGCTTTGCCCACGCAGATCAGCGCCGCGTCGCGTCTGGCGAGGTCGAGCACGGCGGCGGGGACCAGGCGATCGTGCATGATCACGTCGGCGTCCTGCAGTGCGCGCAGGGCCTTGAGCGTCAATAGTTCAGGATCGCCGGGACCTGCGCCGACCAGCGTCACCTCTCCCGCGGCACGGGGCGCAATCGAGGTCGTCGCCAGGAGTTGTTGCGCGATGCGCTGCGCCCCTTGGCGGTCGCCTTCAATGAAGCGACGCGCCGCGGGGCCGTCGACGATGGCCTCGAAAAATCGGCGCCGCTCGGCCGTATCGCGCAGTTTCCGGCGGGCGGTTTCACGCAGCGCACGCAGCCACGATGCCAATTCACCCATCCTTTGGGGAACAAGCGCCTCGAGCCGCTCGCGCAGGCGTCGCGTCAATACCGGCGATGCGCCGCCGCTCGAGATTGCCAGCAGGACCGGATCGCGGTCGATGATCGCGGGTACGATGAAGCGCGATGCCTGGGCGTCGTCGACCACGTTCACGGGAATGTTGCGCGACTCGCTGAGCTTCGCGACCCATCGATTCACCGCGCGGCGCGAGGTTGCAACGATGACCAGACGCGTTCCGTCCAAATCGTCGGGAGCGAACTCGCGGATGGCGACTTTCAGCTTGCCGGCGGCGGCGCGTTCCATGATCTGCGGGGCGATTTCCGGCGCAACCACGCTGATCAGCGCTCCGGTTCGCTCCAGGAGCGAGATCTTGCGCAGCGCCACCTCGCCGCCTCCGACGATGAGCACTCTTTGCGCGGTGAGATCGAAGAAGACCGGGAAATAATTCATCCCACTCTCTGGCCCGCGGGCTGACGGCGTGGATGCAGACCGCACTCGCGAGAATCGCTGCGCTCCCACCACCAGCGGCCCGAGCGCTCGTCGTCGCCCGGCTGCACGGCGCGCGTGCAGGGTGCGCAACCGATGCTCGGAAAGCCGCGGTCGTGCAAAGCATTGTAGGGAAGCCGTTTCTTGCGGATGTACTCCCAGACCTCGTTTTCCGACCATTCCAGCAAAGGACTCACCTTGTGGAGCCCGTACACGCCATCCCATTCCACGGGCGCCGCAAGCGCACGGCTGGCCGATTGTCCGCGCCTGATGCCGGTGACCCAAGCGCCGCGGCCTGCAATCGCGCGGCGGAAGGGTTCCACCTTGCGGACACCGCAGCATCCGCGGCGCTGTTCAAGACCGTCGCGGAAGCCATTGATTCCGTGCTCATCGACCCACCCCTCCAGGCCTTCGGTCCGCGGATAGTAGATGGACAACTTGCGCCCATACCGTTGCTGAAGCCGCTCAATTAGATCATACGTTTCGGGGTATAGGCGCCCGGTATCGATGCTGAAGATTTCGACTTCCGGCACCGTTCCCCAGATGAGATCGGTGAGGACGATGGATTCAGACCCTAAACTATTGGCATAGCACACGTTTTTGAACTCCGCGACGGCGCTTCGGAGTTGTGCAATGCTGTCCTCTGCGCGCTCGCGCAGGGCTTTGGAGAGCTCGGACACTTGGAGTCTCTGCGGTTTCGCTGCGAATCAGTCAGGAAACTATAGGTCGGCAGAGCACTTCGCGAAACGAATTATAGCGTATGAGTACATGCGTTTACCTTATATCCTATGGGCATGATCACTCACACTCGATAAGATCAGCCGGCGAATGAAGTTCCAACAATTGCGCTATCTGGTAGCGGTCCATGAAAACGGACTGAACATAACCGCGGCTGCGCGGCAGCTGCACACCTCGCAACCCGGCGTCAGCCGGCAGCTCAAGCTTCTGGAAGAGGAACTCGGCTTCCAGCTGTTCGAACGCGAAGGCCGCGCGCTTACCCGCACCACCGACGCGGGCGAGGAAATTATTTCGCGCGCAGCCAGCATCTTGCGTGAAATGCAGAACATTCGCCGCACCTCCGCGGAGCTGCGCAAGGCGGATGGCGGCACCCTGTCGATCGCCACTACGCATACCCAGGCGCGCTACGTGCTGCCGCCGGTGATTCGCGCGTTTCGACTCAAGTATCCGAAAGTGCGTCTGCATCTGCACCAGGGCACGTCGGAGCAGATTGCCGAAATGGTCGCGCGCGACCGCGTGGACTTCGCTATCGCCACGGGCTCGGACGAGCAATTCCCGCATCTGGTGCGTCTGCCCGTGTATCGCTGGCATCGAGCGGTGGTCGTGCCCCTCGGCCACCCCCTGGCATCGGCCGGCAAACTGACGCTCAAGAAGATAGCTCAGTATCCGATCGTCACCTACGTGTTCAGTATTTCGGGCCGATCCTCGCTGCCCGCGCTGTTCGAAACCGCCGGTTTGTCGCTCGACGTGGCGCTGACGGCGCGCGACTCGGATGTCATAAAGACCTATGTGCGCATCGGCCTAGGGGTCGGAATCTTGGCCAGGTTGGCCATCGATCCTGCCACCGACGCAGATCTCATCGTGCTGGACGCGGCTCATCTGTTCGAAGGGCATACTACCTGGATCGGGTTCCGCCGCAGCGCATTGTTGCGGGCCTACATGTATGAATTCATAGAGCTGCTGGCGCCTCACCTGCCGCGAAAGTTGGTGCGCGAAACCGAAAAATTGGAGACCCAGGGAGAGGTAGATCGCATTCTGGGCGAGCTGCACATCCCGCTTCGCGACATACCGTAAACGCATATGCAGATGACGGGATGTTAGTTCCGGCGCGCCAGGCCAGCCGTTAGCCTGCCTTATTTCGCAAGCCGAGTGTGCTTTTGGGGTGGTGTCGGATGATCGAAGAGAGGGGCAGGCGTCCGGCGCGCGAATATCTCTGGTTCGCAGTGGCGCTGATCGTCATCTTGATGAGTTCGGCGGCGCACGCGGCTTCGTTCAAGCTGCTGAATGTGTCGTATGACCCCACTCGCGAGTTCTACGAGGACTACAACAAAGCGTTCGCGGCCTACTGGAAGGGCAAGACGGGCGACACCGTGACCGTCAACCAGAGCCACGGC
>DATMNF010000097.1:0-6899 GCA_035569355.1 Steroidobacteraceae bacterium | reverse complement strand
GCAAGACCCGCCCCGAATCGCCGACACAGGATCCGAAAGGGCCGATCCGTAACGCCCGCCATTGGCGCGAGCACCACATTGGACGGCAAGGTGTAGGGGCCGATCTTGACGATGCGCGCGCGTGAGCCGTTCATGGCTGGGTCTGCGCCGCAACATCGTTGGCGCAGGTAATTCCCTTGTCGACACCGCGCACGCACACATCGATTTCGAAACCTTCAGCGCTCTTCCCGGGATCCAAAATTTCCAAGGTCGCGTCAGCGCGTTCCCCAGGCGCCAGCAGCCGTGCGATGGGTTTGCCCATGTACTCGCTCGGTTCGAAATCGCGCCGGCCGATGCTCTTGCCGAAGCGATCGGCGAGCGTAACGCGCAGCAACGGGTAGGGCTGCAGCTGAGCGGCCGCGTTGAGAATGCTGGCGCGCAGCCGCAAGGTGCCGTTCGCGTCCGGATCGCCCGTCACGCCCCACTGGCGGAGCTGATACGCAGACAGATTCGCCGGGACGGGCAGCGGGGACCCCAGCGCTCCATACAGCGCACGCACGACGGCGCCTAAGGGGCCGTGGGCGTGCGCAACAAACGATTCTCTATTTTGATGCACGATCTGGACCGGCAGCAGCAGCGCTAAAATGATGGCGGCGCCGAGCCACACGAACAAAGGACGCCGCGCCTTCGATGCGCGCATGGAGGCGGGGGTCTCAGCGCGCGAATGCAGTATGTGTTCCTCGAATCCCGCCAGCATGTCGCGCCGCACATCCTCGGGCACTTCGAATCCGCTGACGCGAGTGCGAGCGGGCGGAGCATCGATGACTGCGCTCTCTGGGTGCGGCGGCAGCGCTTCCGGTTTCGATTCGGGCACCAGCAGCAGTTCCGGCTCAGGTGCGTTCGGAACGGGCGTCGCCGGCTGTGGCGCCTGCGCTGCAGGTCGCGCTTCCGCCGGCGGCGCAGGCTGAGGTGCGCGTTGCGATTTCGGCCGCGGTGCGGCTTGCGGTGCGGCTTGCGATGCGGGCTGCGCTTGCGGTGCGGGCTGCGGCGCGGGCTGCGGTGCAGGCTGCGGTGCGGCTTGCGCTGCGGGCTGCGCTTGCGGCGGGACCGGCGGCAATGGTGGTAGCGGCAGCGCCGATTTTTTGGATTCGACGAAGATCCGATCCAGCTCCCCGGGAGGAAGCGTGAATTCGAGCGAGCGATCGTCGTAGTCCGCTTCGCCGTTCGGTGCGCCGGCGTTCGGTGCGTCGGCGTTCGGTGCGTCGGCGTTTTGCTGCGAAGCTTGATCTTCCTCGGGCCAGTCCAGAACCTCGAGCCGCGCGATCTCAACCCCAGGACGAGCAAATTCTTGCTTGTCCTTGCTTACCTCCGAAGGCAGCTGCGCCGGAGGGACGGATTCCAAGATGATGTCGGCGCGCGTTTCCAATTCGAACGCTGATTCCTCCGTCGCGAATGCGCTCGCATCCTCGGCGAGGCGCGCGAGGGCGTTGAAGACCTCGCCGCAGTTCCCACAGCGCACCTGCCCGCCGGCGACGCGCAGTGTCTCGGGTGCCAGGTTGAACACGGTCTCGCATTTCGAACATTGCGTGTACACTACCTAACCGCCCCTCCGAGCGTAGATGCAACACCAGTCGCCGCGCTCAATAACCTGCACCATAGCAAAAGCCGCGCAGTACGCGGCCTTTACCGCATACGCTTGCGTTTTCAACAGCCCCGACAGGAGTAAATGCCCGCCGGGCTCACATGCCGCCGTGAGTGTCGGCGCCAGTTCGATCAAGGGCCCGGCCAGAATGTTCGCCATGACGCAGTAGGCGGGGCGCAGGCCGCCGTCGACGCCTCGCACGTCGATGTTCGAGGAGACGCCGTTGCGAGCGGCGTTGTCGCGCGTCGCAAGCAGCGCCTGCGGGTCCAGATCGACTGCCGTCACGTGCGCTGCACCCAGCTTCAACGCGGCAATTCCGAGGATGCCGGAGCCGCAGCCATAATCGATCACGCGGCGGCCGGACACGGGTATCGAATCCAATATTTGCAGGCACAAGGCCGTGGTGGGGTGCGTGCCGGTGCCGAACGCGAGCCCTGGGTCGAGCCGAACGACTACCGCGTCAGGATCGTCCGGGAGTTCGGCGGCCGTTGGGCAGACCCAAAGCCGCCGGCCGAACCGCATCGGTTTCCAGTCAGTGAGCCACACGCGCTCCCAGTCCCGGCTTCTGACTGCGAATATGCGTGCGAATTGCGTGATGTGCGGCCCCAACAGGGCCGCGAGCCGTTCGAGTTTGCGTGCCTTTCCCAAGGCGTCGTCGTCGGAATTCTCTTGGAACAATGCGCGCACCAGCGTGTCGCTCCACAGCCGGACTTCGCCGGGTTTGGGCTCGAGCACCGGTTCATCGCCGCGGTCGAGGAAGGTGATCGAGGCCGCACCAACGTCCTCGAGCGCTGCCTCAACCGATTCGACGTTCAAGGCCGCGAGCGGAAATTCGATTTCATAGAACGCCATCGATGCTGCGAGGATGCTACTTCAATCCCAGTCGCCGCTCTAGATAATGGATGTCGGTGCCGCCTTGACGAAATGCGGAATGATTGAATATCTCTTGGTGCAGAGGAATATTCGTCTTGATCCCTTCGACCACCATTTCGGCCAAGGCGTTGCGCATGCGGGCGATGGCCGTATCGCGGTTGTCGCCGTAGGCAATGACCTTGCCTATCATGGAGTCATAGAACGGCGGCACGTTATAGCCGGTGTAGACATGGCTGTCGACCCGAATGCCCGGACCGCCGGGCGAGTGCCATAGACGAACCGGTCCCGGCGAGGGAGCAAAGGTTTTTGGGTCTTCGGCATTGATTCGGCATTCCACCGCATGGCCGCGAATCTGGATGTCGGTCTGGCCGTAAGGCAACGCTTCGCCGGCGGCGATGAGCAGCTGCGCCTTGACGATGTCGATGCCGGTCACGAGTTCGGTCACCGGGTGCTCGACTTGCACGCGCGTGTTCATCTCGATGAAGTAAAATTCGCCGTCCTGGTACAGGAACTCGAGCGTGCCGGCGTTGCGATAGCCGACTTCCCGGCACGCCTTGGCGCAGCGTTCGCCCATGGTCTTGCGCTGCTTCGCGGTCAAGCCCGGGGCCGGAGCTTCTTCGATGACCTTCTGGTGGCGGCGCTGCATCGAACAGTCGCGCTCGCCCAGGTGCACCACGTTGCCGTAATTGTCCGCCAGGATTTGAAACTCGATATGCCGCGGCTTCTCGAGAAACTTCTCCATGTACACCTGAGCATTGCCGAAGGCGGCCAGCGCCTCCGACTGCGTCACGCTAATGGCGTTCAGCAAGGAAGCGTCCGTGTGCACCACGCGCATGCCGCGGCCGCCCCCGCCGCCGGAGGCCTTGATGATCACCGGATACCCGATGTCCTTGGCGATTCTGAAGTTCTCATCGACATCCGTGCCGAGCGGGCCGTCCGAGCCGGGGACGCAGGGCACGCCGTAGGATTTCATGGTCTTGATGGCGGAGACCTTGTCGCCCATCATTCGGATGGTCTCGGCGCGAGGTCCCACGAAAATAAAGCCGCTCTTCTCCACGCGCTCGGCGAAGTCCGCGTTCTCCGACAGGAAACCGTATCCCGGATGGATGGCGACCGCATCGGTCACCTCCGCGGCGCTGATGATGGCGGGCATGTTCAAATACGACAACGAAGATTGCGGCGGCCCGATGCAAACCGTCTCGTCCGCGAGCAGGACGTGTTTCGTGTTGAAGTCGGCGGTCGAGTGCACCGCGACGGTCTTGATGCCGAGTTCGCGGCATGCACGCAGGATGCGAAGGGCGATCTCGCCGCGATTAGCAATAACGACTTTTTCAAGCATTAGGAGCCTGTCTGAGCATTCCGCGTGAGCCGCTTTGGCTTATTCAATGATGAACAGCGGTTGGCCAAACTCGACCGGCTCACCGTTCTTGGCGAGGATCGCCGAGATGCGCCCCGCCTTGTCGGACTCTATTTGATTCATCATCTTCATCGCTTCGATGATGCACAGGATCTGGCCGACCTTGATTTCGCTGCCGATCTCGACGAAGGCTTTGGCGCCCGGCGAGGCGGCGGAATAATACGTGCCCACCATCGGCGAGGTGATGGTGTCCTCGTCGTTGCGCGGCTTGTGTTCGCCTGCCGCGGTGGCGGGCGTCGCCGGCGCGCTGACCGGCGCGGCTTGGATCATTGGGCCCGCCGCCGGTGCCGAGGGCTGCACGGACATCCGCGGATGGCGGCTGATACGGACGGATTCCTCGCCCTCGGAAATCTCCAGCTCCGAGATGCCGGACTCCTCCAGAAGCTCGATTAGTTTCTTTACTTTGCGAATATCCATCCGCGAACCTCTTGAAGAGCCGTATCAGGGGTTGGACAGGCGCAGGCAAGCGGCCTCGAGCGCGAGCTCGTAGCCGATCGGGCCCAATCCGAAAATGCAGCCGACCGCGATGTCGGACAAGAAGGAATGCTGCCGAAAGGACTCCCGGGCGAAGACATTGCTGAGGTGGACTTCGATGAACGGCACGGCAACGCCCAGGAAGGCGTCGCGCAATGCAATGCTCGTGTGCGTGAGAGCCCCTGGGTTCACGATCACGAACGCAATACCATCGCGTTTCGCGGCGTGAATCTTCCCAATCAGCTCGTGCTCCGCATTGCTCTGGAAGGCCGCCAAGGTATGGCCTTTGGCAAGGGCGAGCCCCCCGAGCTTGGTCTCGATGCTTTGCAGAGTGGCCGACCCGTAGATGCCCGGCTCGCGCGTGCCGAGAAGGTTCAGGTTCGGACCATTTAGCAGCAGAATTCCAGCCATCTCGCCTTGAGTCCGGCGCCGTCGCGTTGCAAAGGTCCGCGATAATAACCAGAAATTGAGGTGAAATGGCAAGCTTCGGCGGCGAACGTCGCCGGACGGGGCATTTACCCTAGGGCGCTGCGGGGGAACCCGAAGGCGACGGCTTCCATTCCGCGGGCTCCCCTCCTACGTCGACTTTAGCGCGTTCAATCCCTCGGTAATGGCACGCCGGGCTGCCGGGAGCTCGACCTGGCCCTTGTTGAGGCTCTGCACCTCCGAGAGGATGAGTTCGGCCTGCGGCTTGTGCAGTTCGCCGACGTACAGGGCAACCACCTCGCCGCGGCGATCGGTGAATACCGTGAACGGGAACACCGGCGTTTCGACGCCAAACGCGGCCGCAACGTCCAGGGCGTCTTGCTCTCCGATGAGCAGCGGATAGGCGATCTTGAATCGGTCGGCAAACTCCAGCACCTTGTCGCGGTAGTCCACGGCGATGCCGACCACGCTCACGTCCCGCCCAGACCATTCGGCGTGCAGGCTCTCCAACAACGGTATTTCGCTGCGGCACGGCGCGCACCAGGTGGCCCAGAAGTTGATGATCAAGGACTTGCCGTCGAACGATGCGATCGGGGTGGCTTTGCCCGAGCGGTCTTCGAGCGAGAACTTCGGCAGCTGCTCCGGAATCTTGGCGGGCGGCAATGGGCCGGACGACTGGCCCTGCGTGGCTTGCGCCAAGTCACTGGGATTCGGGGCGCTCGCCTCTCCCGCGGGCACGGGGATTCCCGGATGGCGCTGCGCCGGAGCGCGAGCGAAATGCAACTTTGCTCCGGCCCACATCGCTACGACGAGCAGCAAGGCGGCGCCGGCAATTCGCAGCGCCGGCGCGTTCATGCCGCGGGAAGCTCGAGCGTGCGCCCCTTGCGCAGCAGCAGCCCGGCGAGGAGAAAAGCGAAACCGCCGCCCAGAATCGCCACCCCCTCCCAGGGATGGCGGGGGGAAGCGGCCGGCGGGGGACCCTGTTCGGGGAAGAGGACCTTGGTGATCGGTGGGTAGCAAAGGCCGGCGTCGGCGCAGCCCTGATACGTCACCTTGACCTGCATGGGGTGGGCGCCGGCATCAAGGCGGGTATAGGGCGCCGTGGCTTCCACCTGTTGCCGGTAGATCTCCTGAGTACCGAGGTAGGGATCGGTCTTCTGCATGCCC
The DNA here is from genome assembly GCA_035569355.1 of Steroidobacteraceae bacterium. Classification (GTDB taxonomy): domain Bacteria; phylum Pseudomonadota; class Gammaproteobacteria; order Steroidobacterales; family Steroidobacteraceae; genus Bog-1198. The sequence goes on along the minus strand of DATMNF010000097.1, from coordinate 921 downwards.
TGCGGCAGCACGGGGGGCGAAATGAGGAGATCCGGGCTTTCCGCCTTGATCTCGATCCTATGCCGATAAAGATAGTAGCCATCGGCGATGACCCACCGTACGCGCACCTGGGTGCCATCGACCTTGGCGCCGACGCGGAAGGCCACGTCGGGGGGTAGGAAGTCGGACTCGTTGGATTCAACGCCGCGCATCCACCAGGGCTTGGCGCCGGCGACCCCGGCGAGAGCGACCAGCAATAAGACGAATAGCGGTATTCTCATCTGGGTACTTTATCGCAGTCGCGGGCCCCCAGCCCTGGCAAACGTATCGTTGAGCCGCTGCGGCGCAGCAAATATTCTCTGGCTTGGCACTTGAATCGGCGCAATCTGCCGCTATGATTAGCAGCCACCGGTAGGGAGTGCTAATAACCTCTGCCTCGTACTAGCCCCATAAGTTCAATTATTAGGAGTCTTGTCTTATGAAGATTCGTCCCCTTCATGACCGCGTGATCGTGAAACGAGAAGAAGAAGAGCGTAAGTCCCCAGGAGGCATCGTTATCCCCGACACCGCGACCGAGAAGCCGATTTTCGGGAAAGTCGTTGCGGTGGGTAAGGGCAAGATTTTAGAGAACGGCGAGATCCGCCCGCTGGACCTCAAGGTCGGCGACAAGATTCTTTTCGGTAAGTACAGCGGTACCGAAGTGAAGATGGATGGCGAGGAGCTGGTAGTCATGCGTGAAGAAGACGTCATGGCCGTCGTCGAAGGCAAATAATTCACTTTATTCCGCTAACAAATTCAATTTAGAGGTATCAGCAAATGGCAGCAAAAGACGTACGCTTTAGCGACGATGCTCGGCAACGCATGTTCAAGGGCGTCAACATTCTGGCGAATGCCGTCAAGGTAACGCTGGGTCCTAAAGGCCGCAACGCAGTGCTCGACAAG
>DATMNF010000096.1:0-6918 GCA_035569355.1 Steroidobacteraceae bacterium | reverse complement strand
GTATATAAGTATTGACGCCGTCACTGATAGAAGTCAAGTAAATTATGTACCGATTGGTCGGGAATACTCGACGAGGAGAATGCCTACGTGACCGGCCGTCCGAGAGAGTTCGACATAGATAGGGCCCTTGAGCGCGCCATGGAGCTGTTCTGGCGACAGGGCTATGAGGGGACATCCCTGACCGATCTCACACGAGCACTTGGTTTGACTCGCCCCAGCCTTTATGCCGCTTTCGAAAGCAAAGAGGGGCTCTTCTTGAGAGCACTCGATCTATACGAGGCGCGCGCAGGGTATCGGCAAGCCGCACTCACGGCCCCGACCGCAAGCGCATATGCGCGCGCGTTACTGGAGGGCGCCGCCGATCTGCATGGCGACAAAAGAAACCCGCCCGGATGCCTGGGAGTCCAGGGCGCTCTTGCTTGCGGGCCAGAGTCGGATTCCATCCGTAAGGAGCTCATTCGGCGCCGCAAAATCGGCGAGAGCGTCATTCTGGATCGACTCAAACGCGCCAAAGCAGAAGGAGATCTTCCTCCGGACGCCGATCCGGCTGATCTCGCCCGCTATCTGTCGATCGTAATATATGGCATCACGATACAGGCAGCGGGGGGCGCCACGCGAAAGGAACTACGAAGCGCCGCGGAGCTCGCCCTGCGAAGCTGGCCGCGAGCGCCCAACGCGAAAGGGAGACGAGATGGTTGACTTCCGGCATCCGGGGTCCGCGATCGGCGGGGGTCCGCGATCACGTAGGCAACCGTCGCAAAAATCAGTGTAATCAGAAGGATAGGGACCGAATTCGAGTCCCCTCCCCGGCACCGCCCGCGCCTCCGCGCGATGCACGCGGCGAGTTGCGCCGCCAGTGCGTGAATTCCTCAGCTGATCCATTAGTGACAACGTCGAACCCAGAAGGCATATTGAGGACTCGCCCCGCACAATGAAAAACCGATAGGGCTCTCTCTATGACATCTTCGGTCTTCGATCGAGAGAACACCGTTGCGCCTCCGGGTTTCAACCGATTTTTGGTGCCCCCCGCTGCCCTCGCGGTGCATCTGTCGATCGGCCAAGCGTACGCTTTCTCGACCTTCAATTTACCGCTCACCAAGCTGATCGGAATCACGCACTCGGCGCCTGGCGATTGGAACCTGAAACAAGTTGGGTGGATCTTTTCAATTGCGATTGTCTTTCTCGGCTCGGCCGCCGCGGTCTTCGGACGCTGGGTGGAACGGGTCGGGCCGCGCAAGTCCATGTTCGCCGCTGCTCTTTGCTTCAGCGGCGGCTTCCTCGTATCCGCGGTCGGCATTCATCTGCATCAGCTCTGGCTGCTCTACTTGGGTTATGGGGTCCTGGGCGGGTGTGGGCTCGGTATCGGATACATCTCACCCGTCTCCACGCTGATCAAGTGGTTCCCCGACCGACCCGGCATGGCGACGGGCATGGCCATCATGGGCTTTGGCGGCGGCGCCTTGATCGCGGCGCCGCTCTCGGTAATGCTGATGGATCATTTCAAGACGCCGGCATCGAACGGCGTTCTGGAAACGTTCGTCACCATGGGCGTCATTTACTTCATGTACATGATGATCGGTGTTTACACGGTTCGCGTGCCCGCGCCCGATTGGAAACCCGCAGGCTGGATCGCGCCCGCCCAGCCGAAGCGGTTGGTCACCAGCGCCAATGTGTCGGTCGACATGGCCTGGCGCACGCCGCAATTCTGGCTGCTGTGGGGGGTGCTTTGCATGAACGTGACCGCCGGCATCGGTGTGCTCGGGCAAGCCTCGCCGATGATCCAGGAAATCTTCAGCGGCCGAGTCACGGCCGCGACCGCGGCGGGCTTCGTCGGCTTGATCAGCTTATTCAACATGGCCGGCAGAATTTTCTGGGCCTCGACCTCCGATTACATCGGCCGGCGCAACACCTACATGGTGTTCTTCTTGCTCGGCATCGTGTTGTACTCGTCGGTGCCGACACTCGGACATCTTGGCTCGATCGGTTTATTCGTCGCGGCGTTCTGCATCATTCTTTCCATGTATGGCGGCGGCTTCGCCACGATTCCGGCGTACTTGCGCGATATGTTCGGCACCTATCAGGTGGGCGCCATCCACGGCCGGCTGCTGACCGCTTGGTCGGTTGCCGGAGTGTTGGGCCCCGTTCTCGTGAACTACATTCGGCAGTACCAGATCGACAATGGCGTTCCGAAGGCACAGGCGTACTCGGTCACCATGTACATCATGTGTGGCTTGTTGTTGATCGGATTCTTGTGCAATTTCGCGATGCGCCCGGTCAAGGAAAAGTATCACTACCGCGAGAGCACGCAGGTATGAAAGTACGCCTCTCAATCATGTGGGTCTTGGTAGGAATTCCCCTACTGTGGGGCGTCTTGAAAACCCTACAGAACGCAATGAAGCTATTCCAGTAGGCTCGAGATCGCCCGGTATCCTTGCCGGCACCCTTTAAGGACCCTCGCCATGAACGTGAACCTCAGTCTCGCGCCGCTGGTTGCGCTGCTCGCCGGCATCCTCATCCTGGTGATGCCCCGACTTCTCAATTACATCGTCGCCATCTATTTGATCGTCACAGGACTGCTCGGGTTGTTCGGCGAGGCCTCGTTTCATTCGCTTCACGTGCGGTAAACCTCTTCACGTGCGGTAAATCTCACGCGGCGCTGGGCGGCCCCGTACGCAGCGGCCGGCGTGCATACCAGCCGAAGGCGAGAATGGTGAGGTAGCAAACAGCCGGCACGATGAGTGCGTGCTTCAATCCCCAGAAATCGGCCGCATTGCCCGTGACGAGCGGCACGATGGCGCCGCCGACGATGGCGACGCAGATCACCCCCGACCCTTCGGCGGCGCGCTTGCCCAAGCCCTCGCTCGCCAGGGTAAAGATCGTCGGAAACATGATCGAATTGAACAGTCCGATCGCGAGCAGCGACCAGCCCGAGACCAGACCCGTGGTATTTGCCGAGATCGTCAACAACGCGATGACGGTTCCCGCCGCGCACGCCAGCACCTTGCCCGGCGCGAACAGCCGCAGCAGCCAGGCGCCGATGAACCGCCCTACCATGGCGCCGCCCCAGTAGAACGACACGTGCTTGCCCGCGATACTCGCGGCCATAGCCAGCACGCTAGACTGCATCAGATAGCTGACGATCACCGAACCGATCGCCACTTCACCGCCCACGTAGAGAAAGATGCACAGTGTTCCGAACGCAAAGCGGGGCCGAGTCAGCAGATTGAACGCCCGCAGAATCGGCGTCTGCTCCACCGGCGCCTCGACCAAGGCCTTGCGGCGCAGCCACACGACCGCGGCGATCAATACCAGCGCAATGGCGAGCCCTATGTAAGTGTGCACCACGACCTGAGTCTCGGCACCGCGAAAAGCGTCGAGAGCAGCGCCCGACAGGGTTGCCGGATCGATGGTTGCCAACGATCCGAGAATCAGGATCGATCCGACATACGGGAATATGGTGGTACCCAGCGAATTGAACGCTTGGGCGAAAGTGAGTCGGCTGCTCGCCGTGCGCGCCGGTCCCAGCATCGAGATCAAAGGGTTCGCAACTACTTGAACCGTGGTGATGCCGGAGGCGAGCACGAACAAGGCCAGCAGAAACAATCCGAACAACCCATATGCCGACGCCGGTATGAACAGCAAGCAACCCGCGGTCATCGTCAGGAGGCCAACCGCCGCCGATCGCATGTAGCCGATGCGCCGCACCAGGGCTGCAGCGGGAATCGAGATGATGAAGTAAGCCGCGAAGAATGCCGACTGCACGAGCATCACCTCGCCGTAGGTCAGCGTGAACAGCGCCTTGAGCTTGGGAATGATCACGTCATTGAGGCTAGTGATTCCGCCGAACGCGAAGAACAACACGTACACGAAAACCTGCAGGTTGGTCGCGTAAGTGGCTTCAGCCTCGCCGCCGTCGGCATTCTTGGACGCGGGTGAAGAACCGATCGCGGATTCGAATGCCATGGATCCTATTTAGCCTCGAACGGGTTCTCGCGAATGATGGTTTGATCGCGATCGGGGCCCGTCGAGATGATGGTGATGGGGACCTCCACCAAGGACTGAAGACGCTCGAGATAACTGCGGGCGTTGGCGGGCAGGTCGGCGTAGCGCCTGATGCCGACCGTGCTCTCCTTCCACCCCGGCAAGTCCTCGTACACCGCCTCGGTAGAGCCGATACGTTCGGGCAATAACGGCGGGTTCGAGACAATCGCGCCGTCGATCCTGTAGCCGACGCATACACGAATCGTATCGAGGCCGTCGAGCACATCGAGTTTGGTGACGCACAACGAGGAGCAGCTGCTGTGCACGATCGAGCGTCGCAGCGCGACCGCGTCGAACCACCCGCAGCGCCGCCGCCTTCCCGTCACCGACCCGAACTCGTGACCGACGCGCGACAGATACTCGCCGAACTCATCGAAGAGCTCGGTGGGGAACGGTCCCGCGCCGACGCGCGTGGCATAGGCTTTGACGATGCCGAGCACCTCGTGCAGCCGGCGCGGACCCAATCCCGTGCCCGCTGCCGCCCCGCCGGCAGTGGTGGTCGATGAGGTCACGTACGGATAAGTGCCCAAATCCACATCGAGCATGGCGCCCTGCGCCCCCTCGAACAGCACATTGCGGCCCTCGACGCTCAGTTGCTCGAGTATTTGCGTCACATCCGCCACCAACGGCTTGAGCCGCTCGCCAAGCTCCAGATTCGATTCGAGCACCTGCTGAAAATCGATGGGCCGGGTTTGAAAGTAGCGCTGCAAAATGAAGTTGTGGTAATCGAGGATTTCTCCGAGCTTCGCTGCAAACCGCTCGCGGTGAAACAGGTCTGAAACTCGCAGAGCGCGCCGCGCCACTTTGTCCTCGTACGCGGGACCAATGCCGCGTCCCGTGGTGCCGATCGCATTTGCACCCTGCGCCGCCTCGCGCGCCCGATCGAGCGCGACGTGCGAGGAGAGTATCAGCGGACACGCCGGACTCACGCGCAGGCGCTCGAACACGGGCACTCCCTGCCCGATCAGCATCTCCGCTTCCTTGAACAACGCCTCGAGCGACAGCACCACGCCGTTGCCGATCAGGCATTGCACGTGCGGATGCAGGATTCCGGAGGGAATCAGCGACAGAATGGTTTTCTGCCCGCCGATGACCAGCGTGTGCCCGGCGTTGTGGCCGCCCTGAAAGCGCACCACGGCTTGCGCCTGATCGGTCAACAGATCGACGACCTTGCCCTTGCCCTCATCGCCCCACTGCAAGCCGATTACTACGAGGTTTTTACCCATTGCGCGCCATCCACAGCAGTGCAAGCCCCGCCACCATGCTGATCAATCCGCCCCAGCGCAGGTGCGTGGGTTCCGTATTGGCGAGTTTCGCCATCAGCCGCTGCGCGGCGGCGGGATTCACGAACGGCAATATTCCTTCGAGCACCAGGTACAGGGCAAAGGCGCCGCCCAGATAGCGCGCAAGTTCAGTCCAGCCTATTTCGATCATCGTTGCGGAGGCTGCGGCTGGGATTTGTTGAAATACTTGAAGTAAGCATTGTCCGGTGCAATCACCAGCATGTCGGCCTGCGTTCCCACGGCGTCCCGGTACGACTGCATGCTGCGGTAGAAGCTATAGAATTCCGCGTTCTTCGAATAGGCCTTCGCATACACCTCGCTGGCCGAGGCATCGCCCTGCCCGCGAATCTGACCGGCTTGACGTGCCGCATCGGCCAGAATCTCGGTTTGCTGCTTGTTCGCGTCGGCGCGCGTGCGCTCGGATGATTCGACGCCTTCGGCGCGTAGTTTCGCGGCTTGCGCCTTGAACGTCGCGCGCATCCGCTCGAATACCGATTCCTGGACCTGCTGCGGCAAGTCGATTTTGGTGATGCGCACATCGACTAGATCCACGCCCAACTGTTCGGCGGCCGGCCGCGCATTCTTCATCATCGAATCGGTGAATTCCGCGCGCTCCGCGGTGACCACCTGTTGCAGGGTGCGCTGAGTCACCACGGTCTTGATGCTGTCCTTGATGGTCTCGCCGAGACGGTCGTTGGCGACCTCTTCGGTTCCGCCCGTGGCTTCGTAGTAGCGGCGCAGATTGTTGATGCGCCACTTCACGTAGAAATCCACCTTGAGCTGCTCCTGTTCGCGGGTCAGGAAAAGCTCCTGCCGGTACAGTTGCGTGATGATGCGCTTATCGAAGCGGCTGACCTCCTGCACCAAGGGAATCCGAAAATGCAGCCCTGGCTGGATGTTCGCGTCGACGATCTCGCCGCCGACCGACTTGATGGCGAGCTGGCCTTCGTTGACGCTGAACACGCTGGCACGCACCATCAGAATGACTGCAACCAACCCCAGCAGCATGTAGAGAACTCTGTTTTGCATCAGCGTACCCCACGCGCGCGCGACGGATCTTCGGAGGGCGCAACCTGGATCTCGGGGACCCTCGCCGGCGGTACGGTCATGGTGTCGTTGGGCATGGTAAGCGACTGAGGCCCCGGAGCGATCAATTTATCGAGCGGCAAATACATCATGCTGTTGCCGCTCTTGATATCGACGATCACCTTGCGCGAATTCTTGTACACGTTCTCCATGGTCTCTAGATACATGCGTTCACGGGTGACCGCCGGTGCATGCTCGTACTGAGCGAGCACCTGATCGAACCGCGATGTCTCACCCTGTGCCAACGCGAGCACTTGCAGGCGATACGCCTCTGCATCCAGAACTTCCTTGGCAGCCGCGCCGCGCGCTCTTGGCAGCACATCGTTGCGATAGATTTCCGCCTCTTGCTGATAGCGCTGGCGGTCCTTGTCGGCTTTGATGGCATCGCGCTGCGCGTCCTGCACGGCTTCCGGCACGTTCACGCCGGTCAGATTCACGCTCAGGATGCGGATTCCCATGTCGTAATTGTCGAGCGTGCGCTGCAGAAGGAACTTGGCCCGCGCGGTGA
>DATMNF010000095.1:0-21400 GCA_035569355.1 Steroidobacteraceae bacterium | reverse complement strand
GCCCGCCACGCCGCCTTCGACCAGCGAGGCGCTGGAACTCTTTTCGACGACCACCTTGCTCACGATTTCCGAGGGGAGCAGGGTGTAGCTGACGCTGCGTCCGACCGTGCCGGTTTGGTCGAGCACGAACCAGTCGCCGGCGGCCACACTGTGCCCGTTGATCAGCGTCTGCGTGAGGCTGGGGTTCGTACCGCGCATGCTGACGCGATCGTTTTCATCGAAACCGCCTTCAGTGGCTCCCGAGGAACTGGTGGTGATGCCCGGCACGCGCGCCAGCGAATCGGCGACATTCTTATCGGGCATTTTGCCGATATCGTCCGCAGTGATCACATCCACGAGATCGGTGGCCCCGCGCTTGGCTTCGAGCGAGGCTTCGACCGACTTGCGATATCCGGTGACGACGATTTCCTCGAGCGCGGAATTGTCCGGCGCCGGGGCCGCGAGCACGAGCGACGGCGGCGCGAGCATCGCCAGGCCCAGTGCCGACTTGACCGCCAATGCGATCCGATTCATATAGAGATCCCCTGTCCGATTCATACAATGCCCCCTGTCCTGTCATCAATTCAGTTGAAAATCGTTGCGCCGGCGTGTGGTGGTCGTCGTTGCGCCGCTCGGCTCATCCCGTCGAGGCGGCGGTTTGCCCACACCAGTTAAGACCCAATATAATACCAATCTTCGGAATCTGCTAGTGCCGTGTAATAAACACATAATATTTTCCTAAATATTCAATAGAAATAAGGAGATATCGAATTATGGCAACGGTTGTTGTTCTAAAAGTGGTATTTGTTTGGTATTGTTTGAATGACTGAGGACATACCGGACGCGCGACCGCACCCCATGACATCACTCGCCAAACTAGTCGGTCCGCTCGACGGTCGCGGCAATCTGCCGCTGTATCAGGAACTGCAGAGGGCGCTGCGCAAGGCTATCGACAGCCGTATTCTCGGGCCGGACGACGCGCTGCCCTCGGAACGCGATCTCGCCGTTGACTTCGCCGTTTCGCGCATCACGGTGCGCAAAGCACTCGACGGACTGGTCTCCGATGGTCTCTTGGTGCGGCGACAGGGCGCGGGTAATTTCGTTTCTGCGCGCGTCGACAAGAACTTCGCGATGCTGACGTCATTCTCCGAGGACATGCGTGCTCGCGGCCGCACGCCGCACAGCGTATGGCTGAAGCGCGCGGCGGGCACGGTGACGCCGGAAGAGGCGCTCGCTCTGCGTTTGAGTCCCGGCACGCCGGTGTTCCGCTTCAATCGAATCCGGTATGCGGACGACGCGCCAATGGCGCTGGAATACGCGACCATTGTCGCAACCGCGCTGCCCTCGCTCGAGGCGGTCGATGCCTCGCTGTACGAAGCGTTGGAGCGAGCCGGGCAACGTCCGGTGCGTGCTTTGCAGCGCCTGCGGGCGGTGTTGCTTACCCAGGATCAGGCCGAACTCCTCAAGGCAAAGCCAGGCGATGCCGGCCTTCTCGTCGAGCGGCTGGGATCGTTGCCCGATGGCCGCGCGATCGAGTTTTCGCAGTCGTATTACCGCGGAGATACCTACGACTTCGTCGCCGAATTGAGCGCCTCCGCATGAGCACATCGCGCGCGGCCGTCGCTGAGGGCACCCATATGTTCCGGGAGGCGGCGAGCGCATCGGACGCGGTGCGCGCGCAACTGCAGGATGACGCGGCGGCAATCGCGGCGATCGGCAAAGAAGTCCGCCGCCTCGCACCGCGCACCGTGATCACTTGTGCGCGCGGCAGCTCGGATCATGCCGCTACCTACGCCAAGTATTTGATCGAAACTCGCACGGGAGTCATCACTGCATCCGCCGCGCCCTCGGTCAGCTCCCTATACGGCGTTTCTCAGGACCTTCGCGGCTGCCTATTCATTGCGCTCTCTCAGTCCGGACGCAGTCCCGACCTCATCGCCTCGGTTGCTGCAGCGAAAGCGGCGGGTGCCACGATTTTGGTCTTGTGCAATAGTCCCGGCGCACCGCTCATCGCCGCCGCGGATCTTGCAATCGAGCTCCGTGCCGGCGTCGAGACCAGCGTCGCCGCCACGAAATCCTATCTCGCGACGCTTGCCGCGCTGCTGCGAATGGTCGCCGCGTGGACGCAAGACCCGACGCTTGCGTCGGATGTCGACACATTGCCGCAGCTGATGGACCGCACTTGGGCGCTCGATTGGTCGGCGGCGCTGCCGCCGCTCGAATCGGCCTCCAATCTTTACGTCGTGGGCCGTGGGTTGGGACTCGGTGCGGCGCAAGAGACTGCGCTCAAATGCAAGGAAACCTGCGGTCTGCATGCCGAAGCGTTCAGCAGCGCGGAAGTGCGCCATGGTCCCTATGCTCTGCTCGGCGCGGGGTTTCCGGCGCTTCTGTTTGCCCAGCGCGACGCTACGCAAGAAGGGGTCGAGGCCTTGGGTCTGGAGCTCACGCTGCGCGGTGTGCCGGTCCTCATGGCCGGCGCGCGGGAAGCGGGCGCTCAAGCGCATGCGGCACGCCGCGCCGGCGCATTGATGCTGCCTACCATCCCGGCAAGCGCCGAAATCGGTCCGATATTGCTGGTGCAAAGCGCTTACCGACTGATCGCCACGCTCGCGATTCGGCGCGGGTTCGATCCGGATCACCCGGCGCATTTGCGCAAGGTCACGGAGACCGTGTAATGCGCACTGCACTCGTAAACGGCAGGATTATGGCGGGGTCCGGGCTGCTGAGCGGGCAGACGCTCCTGCTGTCCGGCGCACGCATCGAAGCGCTGGTGGATCCGAAGGATGAGCGCTGCGCCGGCGCCGTTACCGTGGACCTCGAGGGGCAGCTCCTGTTGCCTGGATTCATCGATGTGCAGGTCAACGGCGGAGGCGGCGTGCTGTTCAATGATGACCCGAGCCCGGACTCGATTCGCGCCATCGGCGCGGCGCACCGGCGTTTCGGCACCACCGGATTCTTGCCCACGCTGATCAGCGACGATCTCGACACGATCGGGCGCGCAATCGCCGCCGTCCAGTCGGCGCTGGGTGCCGCAGTGCCCGGCGTCCTGGGTATTCACATCGAGGGACCGTTTCTCAACTGGGCGCGTCGCGGCGTGCACGACTCGAAGCACCTGCGGCCGCTCGACACCAGCTTGGTCGCGCTGCTGAGCGGGCTCAAGGCCGGGCGAACCGTCCTCACGCTGGCGCCCGAAATGACCACGCCGGAAGTGATCGCACAGCTCACTGCCGCCGGCATCCTGGTCTCCGCCGGGCACAGTGAAGCCAGCTTCGCCGAGACCACCGCGGCCATCGCCCAGGGACTGCGGGGCTTCACCCATTTATTCAACGCAATGGCGCGTCTCGAGCCGCGCGATCCCGGGATCGTCGGCGCGGCGCTATACGATCAAGACACGTGGTGCGGGATCATCGTCGACGGCCATCACGTCGACCCGGTCATGCTGAAGCTCGCGCTTCGCTGCAAGCGGCACAGTCGGTTCATGTTGGTCACGGATGCGATGCCGGCCGTCGGATCCCCCGAGCCCACTTTCGTGCTCCAGGGGCGAACGATTCGCGTCGTCGACGGCATTTGCCGCGACGAGAACGGGACGCTTGCCGGCACCGCGCTCGACATGGCGGGCGCCGTGCGCAACGCGGTCTCGCTCTTGGGCCTCGACATCGTCGAAGCGGCGCGCATGGCCAGCGAATATCCGGCTGAATTCCTCGGCCTTGGTCACGAACTCGGGCGCATCGCGCCGGGCTACCGGGCCAATCTGGTCTTGATGGATCACGAGTTCAACGTGCAGAAGACCTGGATCGAGGGCCTGGCCGACTGACAGGCCCGCTCACCGGGCCTGTCTGGGTATTTTGACCCTGGTCAGCGCATCGAACAGGCTGGCGCTGGGATGCTTGGCACAGTCGGCCAGCAGTGCGGTTTCGAAGGCGTGCAGAGAATCCGGGTCGAAGAGACGGCTTCCGGATCTTGCCGTCGAGAATCCGAACAGCCACATCATGATGGTCTTTGCGCTGTCGGCGTCCGAGCGGGCGAACTCCATGTGCCGCGACGCGAACGACGAGCATTCCACGCCGGCGAGATTCATCGGGTTTTTCGATTCGGGCTTGACGATGCTCAGCGCGTCCAACATGGTTTCCGCGGGATTGCTCTTGCACTCATTGTCGAGCGCGAACCCGAACGGCGCCAGCGCATCGGAGTACATGACGTGCGCACCGGACTTTGCGACGGAAAAACCGAACAGCCACATGACCGTATCGAGGCTGTCGGCGCTCGTGCTCGAGGCCGCGGCGGGCAGCACCTCGTTTTCGTATTTGGCGCAAGTCAGCGTCGCAAGATTCAGCTCGGCGGCGCGGCTCGCAGAGGGGATCACGGCCAGGCACACCACCAGGCACACGACGAGCGCAGCGAAGGGTTTCATGTTGGGTCGATTCTAGCTTACCGGAAACGCTGCGGTCGTGACCGGAGCGTCGGCCCAAGACCGAACCTATGAAGGACGTGCGCCGGGAGCCGAAATCGAATTATTGAAGCTTCGAGAGGCGAATCACATTGGCGTGAGTCTTCGCTTGCTCGTAGCTCGCGTCGGCTTTTTCCTTGCAGGCATTCTGTGCGAGTCCAGTCAGGGCAGCACACTTTTGAAGCGCGACGTCATGATCGCCGTCAGCCTTCGCAATAGCCACATCATATGAGGCTTTCGCGTCCGCAAGGTTCATGTCCCTGGACGTGTGGTCGGGTGCCTGGGCGACGCTGGCGACGTCCTGCGCGGCATTCTTTTGTGCATCCGTCACTTCGGCGGAGGCGTTCCGCTGAGCATTGGCGACGTCGCTTGCGACGGTGGCCGGGGACTTCGCCCTGTTGCATCCGCAAGCCAATGTCATCGCTAGTATTCCAATCATCGGCAGTAGCAGCTTTTGCATTTCAGCCTCCCGATTAGACCAATGCCTCAAGGATGCTACTTGCCGTTTCGAGAACGCGTAGGACAATCGCATCAAATCAAGTAGGTGATCGGTGCTGCTTCACCAATATGATGCGCTGCACGCTCTTGTCGCCGGCGATGTGATTTGCCGTTCCCCCTCGACAGGCTTAGATTTGCAGCATCGCAGCGGGGGAGAGCGCCATGAGAATCCTAGTTCGGATTGCTGTGTTGAGCCTCGCCCTCTACGCCATCGCGTGTTCGACGAGCCCTCCCGCCCCCCCGGCACCATCGCCAGCACAGTCCAAATCGATAGCCCAGTCCAAGCCTGCTCCCCGGCTGAATCAGGCGCCCATCGGCTTCGACAACGGCAGCAACGGAGTCGCAGACGATCCGACGCATCAGGCAGACCAGGCCAAGTTCGAACAATTCGAAGCCATCTCCGATGGCCTCGGTCCGCTCTACAACGCGCAGTCCTGTCGTGAGTGCCATCAAAATCCCGTCACCGGGGGCGCCAGTCAGGTGATGGAGTTGCGTGTCGGTCACCCGGGCCCGGACGGCAAGTTTCAGAACGCGGAGATTCCGATCAACCACGGATCCGAGATCATCAAGGGACGCTCGCTCGTGAATCAGCGCGCCATCTGTCCCAACGCCGCGTTTCCCACCGCGGAGATTCAGGAGCGCGTACCGGAGTCGGAGACCATCCGCACGTTTCGCACCTCACTGAGTATTCTTGGCGACGGATTTGTCGAGGCAGTAGAGGATTCGACGCTGATCGACATTGCCAAGACGCAGTGCAAGCAGGACGGCGGCAAGATTTGCGGCTTCGTTCTCTACGTTCCCGTACTCGAATCCCCCGGCGTGACACGGGTCGGCCGGTTCGGTTGGAAGAATCAGCATGCCAGCCTGCTTTCATTCTCCGGCGACGCGTATTTGAACGAAGTGGGGATCACGAACTCTCTATTTCCAGACGAAGTGACGAACCTGTGCAATACCGTCGCAGAGCCGAACGACAAACCGGGGACGGGCGGTCTTGCGGACATCGATCAATTCGCACGCTTCATCCGGGCTACCAAAGCTCCCGCGCGCGACGCTCAACATGCGGCGACTGCCGCGTCCAAGAGCGGCGAGGCACTGTTCGCCAAGATCGGCTGTGCCATTTGTCACGTCCCGGCGTTGACCACCGCCCCGGCGGGCACGCCCGTCAATGGCGGAAAATTCACAATCCCCGAGGCGCTCGGCAACAAGACATTTTATCCGTACGGCGACTTCCTTTTGCACGATATCGGCACCGGCGACGGCATCGTCATCGCCGTCGACGAGCACTACAGCAAGCGCATGCGCCAGACCCAGTGGAAGAACTTGTCGCTCGAGGCCCAGAGCTCATGCGCCAACAAGATGCGTACGGCTCCCCTGTGGGGCGTACGCCTGCAGCCCATGCTGATGCACGACGGCGCTTCATTGACGTTCCGCGATGCCATCCTGCGTCACCGCGGCGAAGCAAGCGCGGTGACGGCGCGCTTCGAGAAGCTGAGCGCCGCGGATCAGGACGCAGTTGTCGAATTCTTGAAATCTCTTTGACGAGCAGCCGCACCGAATACGCCAAGCGGATGCACCGCGTGCTCGAGCATATCGATCGCAACCTCGATCGCTCGCTCGAGCTGCCCGAATTGGCCGAAGTGGCGCATTTTTCAGCGTTCCACTTTCACCGCGTGTTCGCCGCATGGATGGGCGAAACCCTGGGCGAATACTCACGGCGGCGGCGCCTGGAAATGGCCGCGGTGCGTCTCGCAGCCCAACCCAGTGTCCCCGTACTCTCCATAGCGCTCTCAGTGGGATTCGGGTCCGGCGAAGCGTTCGCAAGGGCCTTCAAGACGCGATTCGGACACACGCCGACGGCGTGGCGAGAGCGCGAGGCTGCACGGCGCACTCGAGGCAGCAATCCCGATCAGTCGATGAGCAATATGAATCAGGCGCCGCGAGGGCGCGACATCCAAGATGAAGCCATGAACCATGAAGTCATGAACCATGAAGCCATGAACGTATCCGTCATCGAACGTCCGCCGGCCAAAGTAGCCTACCTGCGCCATGTCGGGCCGTACGGGGAAACAATTTCAAAATTCTGGCAAGACGTCGTCTACCCATGGATGGTCGCCAACGACTTGCTGGGTCAACCCCGTTATGGGCTGAGCCACGACGATCCCGGCGTCACGGCTCCCGGCCAATGTCGGTATGACGCGTGCGTCGAGATCTCGCACCCCTTGGCTGCGCCCGGAATGGCGCTGACGACGGCCATCCCCGGGGGGAAATACGCGGTTGCCAAATTTCGCGGCACCGCCGGCCAGATTGGGGACGCGTGGGATCAGCTGCTGCGCGAATGGCTCGCGGCCAGCGGCTTGCAGTTGGATGCACGCCCGTTTTTCGAGCACTACTCCAAGGAATCGGTCTTCGATCCCAAGACAGGCTGCTTTACCTGCGAACTTTGTATCCCGGTAGCACCGCTGTGAGCAGATCGCGCAGCAACGACTTGAGCGGTCGCGCAACTTGCGCGTCGAAGGTCGGGGCGCGCGCCTCCGTGAGGTATGCGCATTGCGCAATTTCCAACTGCACGGCTTCGATGCGGCGGGCGGCATCGCCATAGTGGCGAGTGATGTACCCGCCCTTGAATCGACCGTCGACCACGAACGAGAATCGTTTTTGCGCGCTCAACGAAGCGGCGATACGATCGGCGAGGGCGGGCGAGCAACTTCGGCCGCCGGCGGTGCCGACGTTGAGGTCGGGCAGACGCCCTTCGAACAGCGCCGGAACCCGAGAGCGAATTGAATGGGCGTCCCAGAGGATGCAAGTCCCGTGGACTTCAGCAAGCTCCCGTGTCAGCGCTGCGAGCTTCGCGTGGTAGGGATGCCAGTACGCTTGCAGGCGTTCGGTGATTTCGGCGGGGCTTGGATTCGCGCCGTCGCGGTACAGAGCTTCGCCGTCGAAGGTTTCGGTAGGGCAGACCGTGGTTTCGCGCTGACCAGGATAAAGCGGCGCGCCATCCGGCGGCCGGTTCAAGTCGACGACGTAGCGTGAATGAGTTGCACGGATGATGGACGCGCCCAGATCCCGATAAAAGTCATAGAGCTCCGGGACGAACCAGTCGGTGTCGGGCAGATCGAGCGCTTCGGGGCGCAGGCGCGCGGCCAGTTCGGGCGGCAGGTGGGTGCCGGAGTGCGGGAAGCTGATCAGGAGCGGACCGTTTCCTGCCAGATGTTCGAACATCAGTTGCCGGCCCTCGACGGCAAGATGCGTTTCACGAGCGGCGAGAAACGTCCCGTTTGCACCCAATGCCGTGCAGCCTGGATATCCGACGCGAAGTAGCGGTCGGCCGCATAAAAGGGCACCTCGCCTCGGACGCCGGCGTGAACCTCCTCGAGCTTCGCCGAGGAGCGCGCGGGGCGATGGAAATCGATGCCCTGTGCCGCAGCCAGCAGTTCAATGCCGACCACCGCGGCCGCATTGTCGACCATGCGGCCTATGCGGCGTGCGGCGTGCGTCGCCATGCTGACGTGGTCTTCTTGGTTCGCGGATGTCGGAATCGAATCGATGCTGCAGGGCGTGGCGATGGTCTTGTTTTCGGACACGAGCGCCGCCGCGGTGACTTGCGCGATCATGAAACCGGAATTCACGCCGCTGTTCTCCACCAGAAAGGCGGGTAGACCGCTCATCTTGGGATCGACCAGCACGGCCGTGCGCCGCTCCGATAGGTTGCCGATCTCTGCAAGCGCGAGTGCCAGCGTATCGGCCGCGAACGCCACGGGTTCGGCATGGAAGTTTCCGCCGGAGAGCACGTCGCCCGCCTCGACGAACAACAGCGGATTGTCGGTAACCGCGTTGGCTTCCAATTCCAGAGTTCTCCCGACATTGCGAATCAGGTCCAAACAAGCTCCCATCACCTGGGGCTGACAGCGGAAGGAATACGGGTCCTGCACCCGCGTGCAGTCGAGGTGCGAGGCGCGAATGGCGCTGCCGGCGATGAGGTCCCGGTACTCGCGCGCCACCGCGATTTGCCCGGGTTGCCCGCGCAATACCTGGATGCGCTCGTCGAACGGCGAATCGCTGCCCTTGAGGGCGTCCACCGACATGGCGCCCGCGACCACGGCCGCGCCGAACACGTCTTCCGCGCCGAAAAGCCCCGCCAGTGCCAGCGCCGTGGAGACTTGCGTGCCGTTGATCAATGCCAAGCCTTCCTTGGCGCGCAGCTTCAGGGGCTCGAGTCCGGCCAGCCTCAAGCCGTCGGCTGCGGGCTTGACCGTGCCGCGCACGCGCACCTGGCCGATACCGAGCAATACCGTGCTCAAATGTGCCAGGGGTGCCAGATCCCCGGATGCACCCACGGAGCCCTGCGCGGGAATCACCGGATAGACCTCATGCTCCAGCAGTGCGAGCAAGGCATCGACCACCGCCATGCTGATGCCGGAGTGGCCGCGCGCCAGAGCGTTGATCTTGAGCGCCAGGATCAGGCGCACGATGGAGTCGGGCAGCGCGTCGCCGACGCCGGCCGCGTGCGAGAGCAGCAAATTGCGTTGCAACAGCTCGAGCTGCTCGGAAGGAATGCGGGTTTGGGCCAGCAGCCCAAATCCGGTATTGATGCCGTAAGCGGCGTCGCCGCCGGCGATGATCTTGTCCACCAAGGCGGCGGCGGCCGCAATCCGGCCGCGGTCGTGCGCGGCGAGTCGCAGGGCAACCGGCTGCTCATGGATGCGACGCAGCGCCGGGAGGTCAAGCTCGCCGGCGCGCACCTGCGAGACGTTAGCCACTAGCCGATCATCGGCAAGTTCAAACCCTGCTCGCGCGCGCAGGCGATCGCATCTTCGTAGCCCGCATCGGCATGGCGCATGACCCCCGTGCCGGGATCATTCCAGAGTACGCGACGAATGCGCCTACCCGCGGCCGCGCTGCCGTCGCAGACGATGACTACGCCGGCATGCTGGGAGTAACCCATTCCGACGCCGCCGCCGTGATGAATCGAGACCCAGGTCGCGCCGCCGGCGGTGTTCAAGAGTGCATTGAGCAACGGCCAGTCCGATACCGCATCGGAGCCGTCCTTCATTGCCTCGGTCTCGCGGTTGGGACTCGCCACGGAACCGGAGTCCAGGTGGTCGCGGCCGATGACGATGGGCGCGGAGAGTTCGCCGCTCTTGACCATCTCGTTGAAGGCCAACCCCAGGCGATGACGCTGACCCAAACCGACCCAGCAGATGCGCGCCGGCAATCCTTGGAAGTGAATCTGCGAACGCGCCATGTCGAGCCAATGATGCAGATGCGGATCATCCGGAATCAGTTCTTTGACTTTCGCATCCGTCTTGTAAATGTCCTCGGGATCGCCCGAGAGCGCAACCCAGCGGAACGGTCCGATCCCGCGGCAGAACAGCGGGCGGATATATGCCGGCACGAAACCCGGGAAATCGAACGCCTGGGCGACTCCCGCATCCAAGGCGACCTGCCTGATGTTGTTGCCGTAATCGAAGACCGGCAGCCCCATGTGCTTGAAGCGCAGCAAATATTCGACATGCTTGGCCATCGAGCGCGTCGCGGCCGCCGCGGTGCCGGCAGGATCGCTCGCCCGCCGCTCGTCCCATTGCTCGACCGTCCATCCCTGCGGGAGGTAACCGTTGACCGGATCGTGCGCAGAGGTTTGATCGGTTAGCGCATCCGGCCGGATGCCGCGGTCGAGCAAGGTCTGCAGTACATCCACGATATTGCCGAGGAGCGCGACCGAAACCGGCTTGCCTTTTCTTCCGGCGGTCTCGAACAGGGCAAACGCCTCGTCGATGGAATTCGCCTGCGCATCCACGTAGCCGGTTTCCAGGCGCTTGTCGATACGGCTTTGGCGGCATTCGACCGCCAGCATGTTGAAACCCGCCATGGTGGCCGCCAGCGGCTGTGCGCCGCCCATGCCGCCGAGACCGGCCGTCAGAATCCACTTGCCGGCAACCTTGTCGTTGAAGTGGCGGCGGCCCATTTCGGCGAAGGTTTCATACGTGCCTTGCACGATGCCTTGGCTGCCGATGTAGACCCACGAGCCGGCGGTCATCTGCCCGTACATGGCGAGACCTTTGCGGTCGAGTTCGTTGAAGTGTTCCCAGGTCGCCCAGTGCGGCACGAGATTGGAATTGGCAATCAGCACCCGCGGCGCGTCGGGGTGCGTCGGGAACACGCCCACCGGCTTGCCGGACTGCACCAGCAAGGTCTCTTCTTCGGTCAGCGTTTTCAGTGTTTCGACGATGCGGTCGTAGCAATTCCAATCGCGCGCGGCGCGCCCTATGCCGCCGTACACCACGAGTTCGGCGGGATTTTCCGCGACTTCGGGGTCCAGATTGTTCATCAGCATGCGAAGCGGCGCTTCGGTCATCCAGGTGCGAGCGCTCAAGACGTTGCCGCGGGCCGCGCGGATGATTCGGGGTTTCAAGGGGGCGAGCATGGTTGAATCCTCAAGGGCGAAAACGGCCCGATAGTTCATATCGGGAACCGGGGTAGTAGAGACGGGCCACCGAAGCGATTTGTCCGGCAGTCCATGTGCGTCGAATCATCAATAGGCACGGTTCATCGCGCCTCATGGCCAAGAGCTTGCGGGTGCGCTCGTCGGGCATCACCGCCCGCAGCAGGTGTTCGGCTTCCTGCAGAGGGGCGACCTTGACCAAGTAGTCGGTGGGAGTGGTCTGGTTGAAATCCACTTTCAGATAGTCGGGCGCGAGCTTGGGCAGAACGTAGCGGTCTTCGAGCTGGATGGGACGCTCATTCTCGAAGTGCACGATGACCGAACAATACAATTCGCTGCGCGGCGCAATGCCGAAATCCTCCGCGAGCTCCGCCACGGCGCGGACGCGCTCGAGGGATACGATCTCGGCACGGTGCACATGGCCTCTGCGGCGGATCTCTTCGGCAATGCTGCGAATTTCGAGAGGGTGCGCGTGCGCATGTTGATCGGCGACGAAGCTGCCGACCCCTGCGATGCGCACCAGAACGCCTTCGTCGCGCAATTCGCGCAGCGCGCGATTGGCCGTCATGCGCGAGACGCCGAAGGATTTGACGATGTCGTTCTCGGAAGGCACACGCGTTGAAGTGCCCCATTTGCCGGAGCCGATATTATCGAGGATATGCCGCTTCACTTGTAAGTACAGCGGCTGCAGCGACGCGTTGGTTCTCGCCATGCCTCCAAGATTAAGCTGTATAGACAGGTACAGTCAACTTCTTTTGCTCAGGTATAGATATATCTCACCGAAATAAACAACGATTTTGGGGCGCGAACGGGCTTTTCTGGGAATGCGGCTTCGACAGTGGTCGTCGCCGCTATCTTTTTCCCAAAGTCAGGGGCGACGCGGGTCGTGCGACCCGCCGATGTGCTGTGCCCGCATGATTCGGAGCGACGGCCGAGTTCGGGCCACGCCGCAGCCTGTGGCGAGAGGCCGCTATTGGGAGGCTGGGTTAGATGCGCGCATACTGAGATGGGGGCTGACCGGCGGTCGTGTTATCCCGTAGATTCACGGCGTAACGGGTGTTACAAAATCAGAGTTCGCAAAAACAAATATCACAAAGGAG
Organism: Steroidobacteraceae bacterium; assembly: GCA_035569355.1. Taxonomy (GTDB): domain Bacteria; phylum Pseudomonadota; class Gammaproteobacteria; order Steroidobacterales; family Steroidobacteraceae; genus Bog-1198. Next base: position 8,937 of record DATMNF010000095.1, on the reverse strand, counting down.
CCAGTCATATGCACAAGATAATTCTCGCGCTTGCCATCGCCGTCTTGGCAGCCGGAACTGCGGCGGCCTCTGAAAAGACAGACGTGATGGCGACTGTGCATCAGTGGGTGGAGGGAATCAACAAGGGCGATACGAAGATGACCCTCGCGGCATGCGCCGATCAAACGTCAATCATCGACGATATTCCACCTCACGAGTGGCACGGGGCGGGGGGTTGCTCGAAGTGGATGAGTGACTTCGATGCATGGGCCAAGAAGAATGAAGTTACTGATTCGAACGTCACACTGAGTAAATCCCGTCACCTGGATATCACCGCGGACCGTGCCTATGTCGTAATTCCCATGAATCTTACATTCAAGCAGAAGGGGAAGATGGTCAAAGAGCCTAGCGCGATGGTTACATTTGCTCTGCAAAAAGGCGATGCTGGCTGGCGGATCACTGGATGGGCGTGGGCCGATTGAGCACCGATACCCTTGGCGACATCGTCCCAGGTCGAGAGTCGGCCGGCGCTAGCTTAGCTAGTCCGTCGGGACTCGGTCCGACGAGTCGTGCCCGAATTGTATTGTTTATTTCGGTGGGGTATATGCCCTTTACTCAGATCGGGCCAGCCTGCGCATCAAGCCGGCAAAGCGCGGCCGTAGTTCATCCTCTGCCGCGTGGTGCCGGTCCTTGACGACCCAGCGGCCGGCGACCATGACGTCGCGGATTGCGGCATCGCCGCCGGCGAAAACCAAGTGGTCCAACGCGGTGTCCGCCGCGGCGCCCGCCATCGAAGGATGGTCTGCATCCAACACCAGCCAGTCGGCGCGCCGGCCCACCGCAATCGCTCCCGCCGGCTGGCCAATGGCCTGCGCGCCGTGTTGCGCGGCGTCACGCCAAAGACGGGTTCCGACGTGCGCCTCGGCGCCCCCGGCGAGCACTCCGCGCCGCTTCTTGCGCAGGCGCTGCTGGTACTCCAACCAACGCAATTCTTCGGCCGGGTTCACCGTGGACTGACTGTCGGAGCCCACGCAAAGACGGCCGCCCGAATTGAGAAAGCGGGCCGTGTCGAAGAACCCGTCGCCGAGATTGGCCTCAGTGCTGATGGACACGCAGACGGTCGCCTCGACGGCGGCTATTCCCTTGAGTTCTGCTAGTGTTGCGTGCGTGGCATGCACCAGGCACCAACGGTCCGTAACCAATCCCGTATCGAGCAGCAACTCGATCGGACGCCGTCCGGTTTCGCGTACGCACGCCTGGACTTCGAGCAGCTGCTCCGCCACATGGATATGCACGGGCATCTCGGCGTCGATTTCGCGCATCCGCAATGCGGCTTCGCGCAGATTCGCCGGCGGCACCGCGCGCAGGCTATGGAATGCCGCTCCCGTGCGCTGGGCCCGGGGCGCGCCGGGGGCGCCGCGGCCGCGGCGCTCCGCGTCGATGCGCGCTTCGAGCGCGCGCAGAAACGCGTCGGTGTCCGATGCAAAGCGTACCTGTTCGGGCTTGAGCGCCTGGCCGCCGAAATCGCTGGTCTGGTACAACGTCGGCAGGAACGTGAGGCCGATGCCGGCGGCCGACGCCGCGCTGCCGATCGCCTCCCAGAGCGCGTTCGGGCCCGAATAGGGAATACCGCCATTCCGGCGGTGCAGATAGTGAAATTCCGCGACCGACGTGTATCCGCTCTTGAGCATCTCCACGAAGAGCTGTGTCGCCAGGATTTGCAGATCGTCGGGCTCGACGCGGTTCGCGAGCGCATACATGGCGCGGCGCCAGGTCCAAAAGCTGTCGCGGGCCGAGAGCCGATATTCGGTATTTCCCGCCATGGCCCGTTGAAACGCGTGGCTGTGCGCATTGGGCATGCCCGGAACGACGATGCCCTCGACGCGCTCAGCGCCGCCGAGGCTGTCCCCCGCGGGCGCGGGCTGGATGCCGGTAATAAATCCCTCGTCGGACACGGAAACGAGGACGTCGCGGCCCCAACCTTGCGACGAATAAACCGATTGCAAATGGTAATGGCGCATGTTGACTATAATAAGTGCATGTCAGCCAAAGAATGGGACCAGGTTTGGATCGGAGCGGATATTGCGACCATGGTCGCGGGTGCGGGTCCCTATGGCAACGTCAAAAACGCCGCGCTGGCGGTCAAGGGCGAGCGCATCGCATGGATCGGCCCGGCCGCAGAGGGCGCCCGCAAGGCAGCGGCGCTCGGAATCGCCGCTCACGATGCCCAGGGTCTATGGATAACCCCGGGATTGATCGATTGCCACACGCACCTCGTGTATGGCGGCAATCGGGTCGAGGAGTTCGAACAGCGGCTCTGCGGCGTCTCGTACGAGGACATCGCGCGCGCCGGCGGCGGCATTCAGTCGACCGTGCGGGCAACTCGCGCGGCGACTCACGAGGAGCTGCGTGCGTCGGCCGCGGTTCGCCTCGAGCGATTGATGGCGGAGGGCGTCACCACCATCGAGGTGAAGTCGGGGTACGGACTCGAACTGGACGCGGAGCGCCGCTTGCTCGAGGTTGCGCGGGGTCTCGGCGCGGATTTGCCGATCTCCATCACCACGACATTCTTGGGCCTGCATGCTCTGCCGCGCGAATTCGCGGCGGATCGCCGGGACTTCGTCGATAAAGTCACCGGTCCATGGCTGGAATCGCTGGCCGCGGCGGGCCTGGTGGATGCGGTGGACGCGTTCTGCGAAAACATCGCATTTTCCCTTGCGGAAACGGAGCGCCTGTTGCGGGCCGCGAAGCAAATGGGGTTGCCCGCCCATGTGCACGCCGGCCAGTTGAGCGACATGGGCGGGGCGGAACTGGCGGCCAAGTGGGGAGCTTTGTCCGCGGATCATCTCGAATACCTGAGCGACGCCGGTGCGCTCTCGCTGGCGGCCGCGGGCACGGTTGCCGTTCTCTTGCCGACCGCCTATTTCACGCTGCGGCAGACGACGCCTCCGCCGGTCGGGTCGCTGCGCGCGGCGGGCGTGGCGATGGCGATCGCGACCGACTGCAATCCGGGCAGCTCACCCTGCACCTCGATACTGCTGGCGCTCAACATGGCCTGCACCCTGTTCGGCTTGACTCCGGAGGAGGCGTTGAGCGGCGCCACGCGAAACGCCGCAGCCGCTTTGGGTTCGCTCGATGAAATCGGCACGATCGAAGTCGGCAAGCGCGCGGACCTGGCGCTGTGGCGCGTCGAGCGGCCCGCCGAACTCTCTTATGGCTTGGGCTCGAACCCGCTTGCCGCCGCGGTTCATCGCGGAAAACTCAGGGCAGAGCCGCGGGCAGAGCAAAGGTAGCCTCGACCAGTTCGACAAAGGTGCGCTCCTCGCGCAGGATGAAGCGGTGCGTTTGCGCAAAGGAGAAGTTCTCCAGCGCTGCTTGATCCTCTCTCAGACGCCCACGATAGGATTCGTACGCCGCCAGCGAGTCGAGCTTGATGAGGCCCCATGCAACATGATTGGTGCCTTCATGCGGGAGAAAGTACCCGATCAGGTGGCCGCCGCAGCGGGGAATGATGCGGCCCCAATTTTCCGCGTACGTCTTGAAGGCGTCGCGCTGGAACGGATCGATCTCATAGCGGATGAAACATACGATGCTCATGGGCGCATCTTATGCGCTTGCACGCGATCGATGGTTCGTTTATCGTCGAACTATGAAAGACGGTCCCAACATCGCGCGCATCGCGGCTTTGCTGGGTGATCCTGCGCGCGCGGATGTGCTCACCGCGCTGATGTCGGACACTGCGCTCACGGCGACGGAGTTGGCGGCGATCGCCGGAGTCACAAAGCAGACGATGAGCGCCCATCTGTCGAAATTGCTGGCCGCATCTCTGATCGCGGTAGATCGCCAGGGGCGGCACCGTTACTTTCGGCTCGCCGACGAAGATGTGGCCGGCTTGCTCGAATCGTTGATGGGAGTGGCCTTTCGCACCGGCGCAGTGCGGCTGCTTTCGAGTCCACGAGAGCCCGCGTTGCGCAAGGCACGAGTCTGCTACGACCATCTCGCCGGCGAATTAGGCGTCGCGGCGTATGAAGCGTTGCTGCGCAACGGCGCCTTGCGGATTTCTCGCGAGGGGCTGCGGCTCAGCGATTCCGGCGCGCGGTGGTTCAGGCGCCTAGGGATAGATCCGGAGGCCGCTGCCCGGCAAAGGCGCACTTTTTGCCGTCCGTGCATGGATTGGAGCGAGCGCAGGCACCACCTCGCGGGATCCCTGGGCGCCGCGCTCCTGTCGCGCCTGCACGAGCTCAAGTGGGCGGTCCGAGACAAGAACTCGCGGGTCGTCCGGTTCACACCGAGAGGCGAACGCGCATTCTACGAAGCCTGCGCCTCCTCGAATCCGGTCAGCACGTTGACCACGTTGATTCCGATTTCGCCCACCGCATAGCCGCCTTCGAGAACGAACAGCGTCGGAATTGCACACGCACCGATCATCCGGCCGTAGCTGAAAAAATCCGCGGTTTTCAGCCGAAAGAAACTGATGGGGTCTTCCGCGAAGGTATCCACGCCCAGCGACACGACCAGCGCATCCGCCCGGAAATTCGCGATGCGCTCGAGCGCAGCTCGCAACGCGTCCTGCCAGACGTCGAATTTCGTGCCCGGCGGCAAGGGAATATTCAGGGTAAACCCGGCGCCGTTGCCCGCGCCGGTTTCGTCGGCGTAGCCGGAAAAATATGGAAACGCGTCGGCGGGGTCGCCGTGCAGCGAGACGTAGAGCACGTCCGCGCGATCATAGAATATGTCCTGCGTTCCATTGCCATGATGAAAATCGACGTCGAGGATGGCAACGCGCGCCGCGCCCATGTCGCGCAGGTACTGGGCCGCTATCGCCGCGTTGTTCAAGAAGCAGTAGCCGCCGTACAGATCGCGCGCGGCGTGGTGTCCGGGCGGCCGGCACAGTGCAAACGCCGCGCGCCCACCCCCTTTGATGTGCGAAGCAGCGGTCAGTGCGACATCGGCGGCGGCGCTGGCCGCTTCCCACGTGCCCTCACTGATCGAGGTTTCCCCCGACATGGCGTAGTAGCCGAGTTTTCCCGTGATGCTGTTCGGAGGTCGTTGGGTCATGCGTCTCGCCGGCCAACAATCGGGGATGGCTTCGCCGCGATTGCCCGCTGCCACCCATTGACTCCAGGCGTGGCTCAAGAATTCGACATACTCGGGAGCGTGGACGCGCAGCAAAGGAGCGGCACCGAAGTGCGCCGGAGCCGTAACCTCTCCCAGTCGCTGCGCTCGGACCCGTTCCAAGACGATTTGCGCGCGCTCGGGCGACTCAAACGGACGAACCAATTCGCCGCCGCTGAGTTCGGTGCGCGGGCAGCGCTTCAGATGCTCTGCCGTGAATACTGTGATCATTCAAGCTTCTCCCTCAGCCTCTCCGAAATGTGCTGCGGAGCAGCAATCTCCTTGACACCCGCGCGGCCGGTTCCTACAATCGCCGGCCTTTGTCCGCGGGCACAGGTGCGGGGCATTCTCGCCCGTTCACTATATAAGGTTCATGCATCGGGACCGCTTCATCCAAGCGGCCCAGAAGGTATTTATGGCGACGACGACCCAATTGATTCGCACCGGCCGGAACGAGCCTGCCTGGAAGTCCAAGGTTCCGGCGTTGGCGGCTTCGCCGCAGAAGCGGGGGGTGTGCACGCGCGTGTACACGACCACGCCGAAGAAGCCGAATTCGGCCTTGCGCAAGGTATGCCGCGTGCGCCTGACCAATGGATATGAAGTGTCGAGCTACATCGGCGGCGAAGGGCACAATCTGCAGGAGCATTCGGTGGTGTTGATCCGCGGCGGACGCGTGAAGGATCTGCCCGGTGTCCGCTACCATACCGTCCGCGGCGCGCTCGATTGCGCCGGCGTGAGCGATCGCCGCCAAGGCCGTTCCAAGTACGGCGCCAAACGCCCCAAAAAGTAAAGGTTTTCCATGTCCCGCAGAGCAGCAGCCCCCCATCGCACCATCCTTCCGGACCCCAAGTTCGGCAACGATATGTTGGCCAAGTTCATCAATATGGTCATGGAGCGAGGCAAGAAGTCCGCCGCAGAAAAGATCGTCTACGGCGCCATCGATCGCATCGGCGACAAGAGCGGCCGTGCGGGAGGAGACGCGATTGCTGTGCTGCAGCAAGCGCTGGACAACGTCAAGCCCGTGGTCGAGGTCAAGTCCCGCCGCGTGGGCGGCGCGACCTACCAGGTGCCCGTCGAGGTGCGCGCCAATCGCCGCCAGACGCTTGCGATGCGCTGGGTCATCGAAGCGGCCACCGCGCGCAGCGAGAAATCCATGGCGCATCGTCTTGCGGCCGAGCTGATGGAGGCCGCCGAGAATCGCGGCGCCGCGGTCCGCAAGCGCGAAGACACACACCGCATGGCCGAGGCCAACAAGGCGTTCGCGCACTACCGCTGGTAGCGCGGGCGGCCGATCGCCGGCTGGTATTACGCCGGCACGGCCCTATATAGAAGTCTGTCGGACGGGGTCGCTTCGACCCCGTTAATTTCGGCGCGAAGCGCCTGGTAAGAATTGCCTGGGAACTACGGATCGTGGCACGCACTACGCCCATCGAGCGATACCGAAACATCGGTATTTCCGCTCATATCGACGCGGGGAAAACCACCGCGACGGAGCGTATTTTGTTTTACACGGGCGTCTCGCACAAGATCGGCGAGGTCCATGACGGCGCCGCCGTCATGGACTACATGGAACAAGAGCAGGAGCGCGGCATCACCATAACGGCCGCGGCGACCACTTGTTTCTGGAAGGGAATGGACAAGAGCTTCCCGGAACACCGCATCAACATCATCGATACTCCGGGGCACGTCGATTTCACGATCGAAGTGGAACGGAGCCTGCGCGTGCTCGATTCCGCGGTCGCCGTTTATTGCGCCGTCTCGGGTGTGCAGCCGCAGTCGGAAACCGTTTGGCGCCAGATGAACAAGTACCGCGTGCCGCGCATCGCGTTCGTCAACAAGATGGACCGCGCCGGCGCGAGTTTCCTGCGTTGCGTCGAGCAGATCCAAACTCGTCTGCGGGGCAACCCGGTACCGATCCAACTGCCCATCGGCGCCGAAGACGGCTTCGTCGGCGTGGTCGACCTCGTCAAGATGAAATCGATCTGGTGGGACGACGAGACCCAGGGCATGAAGTTCGAGTATCGCGACATCCCGGCCGGCATGCTCAAGCAGTGCGAGGAATGGCGCGCCAAGATGATCGAGGCTGCCGCCGAAGGCGATGAGGCGCTGCTCAACAAGTATCTGGAAACCGGCACGTTGTCAGACCCCGAGATCAAGCAGGGTCTGCGCGCACGCGCGCTCAAGAACGAAGTGTGCCTGGTGACTTGCGGATCGGCGTTCAAGAACAAGGGCGTGCAGGCCGTGCTCGACGCCATCGTCGAATACATGCCGTCGCCCGCGGACGTGCCTGAGGTTGTGGGCCAGGGCGAGCGTGGCGAGCCCTTGACCCGCAAAGCCGCCGACGGCGAGCCGTTTTCGGCGCTGGCCTTCAAGATTCTGAACGACCCATTCGTGGGCAACCTCACCTTCTTTCGGGTGTATTCGGGCACGTTGAACTCCGGCGATCAGGTGTTCGTGCCGAATCGAAACCGCAACGAGCGCATCGGGCGCTTGCTGCAGATGCACGCCAGCGAACGCTCGGAAATCAAGGAAGTGCGCGCCGGCGATATCGCGGCCGCGGTAGGCTTGAAGGACGTCACCACGGGCGACACCCTGTCGGATCCCCAAAAAGTCATCATTCTGGAGAAGATGGAGTTCCCGGAACCGGTGATTTCGGTGGCCGTGGAGCCCAAGACCAAGGTCGACCAAGAGAAAATGGGCCTCGCCCTGCAGCGCCTGGCGAAGGAAGATCCCTCCTTTCGCGTGCACACGGATCAAGAGTCCGGCCAGACGATCATCTCGGGCATGGGCGAGTTGCACCTGGAGATCATCGTCGACCGCATGAAGCGCGAGTTCAAAGTGGAAGCCAACGTCGGGAAGCCGCAGGTGGCTTATCGCGAGACGATACGGGGAACCGTGGAATCGGAAGGCAAGTTCGTGCGCCAATCCGGCGGCCGAGGTCAATACGGCCATGTATGGCTGAAGCTCGAGCCGCAGCCGGCCGGCAAGGGCTACGAGTTCGTCAACGGCATCGTCGGCGGCGCGGTACCGCGCGAATTCATCCCGGCCGTGGACAAGGGCATCCAAGAAGCCGTGCAAACCGGGGTGATCGCGGGCTATCCGATCGTCGACGTGAAGGTCACGATTTTCGACGGCTCCTACCACGATGTCGATTCCAATGAGATGGCGTTCAAGATCGCAGGCTCGATGGGCTTCAAGGAAGGTTTTCGCAAGGCCAAGCCGGTGCTGCTCGAGCCGATCATGAAGGTCGAGGTGGTGACTCCCGAGGATTACTACGGCGACATCGTCGGCGACCTCAATCGCCGGCGGGGTCAGATCGTCGGCATGGAGGATTCTCCGTCCGGCAAGGTCGTTACGGCGGATGTGCCGCTGGCCGAGATGTTTCAGTATTCGACGGCGATGCGCTCGATGAGTCAGGGGCGGGCGAACTACACGATGGAGTTCGCGAAGTACATGGAAGTGCCGAGCAATGTCGCCGACGCCGTCATGAAGAAAGCTTCTTAATCTAAATTTTTCAACGAGGTACTTGCCGTGTCGAAGGGGAAGTTTGAGCGAACGAAGCCGCACGTGAACGTGGGGACGATTGGGCATGTAGATCATGGCAAGACGACCTTGACGGCGGCGCTGACGAAGGTGATGGCGGAGAAGTTTGGGGGGGAATTCAAGGCCTACGACCAGATTGACAAGGCGCCGGAGGAGCGCGCGCGCGGGATCACGATAGCGACGGCGCACGTGGAGTATCAGAGCGAGGCGCGCCACTACGCGCACGTGGACTGTCCTGGGCACGCGGACTACGTGAAGAACATGATCACGGGAGCGGCGCAGATGGACGGGGCGATATTG
>DATMNF010000094.1:0-45762 GCA_035569355.1 Steroidobacteraceae bacterium | reverse complement strand
AGTGCTGTCAGCGCTCGGGCGCGGCGGGTTGAGATTACCGCCGGGCCGCAGCGTCGCAATCAACATCGCCGGTCAAACGCTCGGGGATTCGGAATTCCTGGAATTCGTGGTCGATTGCTTCGATCACACGGGGGCCGCGCCTGCCGACATTTGCTTCGAGGTCACGGAGAGCTCGGTGGTGGCGAATCTGGACCACGCACAGCGCTTCATCGCGGTTCTGCACGGCATGGGCTGCGAGTTCGCTCTGGACAACTTCGGCAGCGGACTGAGCTCATTCTCGACGCTGCGCACGCTGCCGATGGACTACCTGAAAATCGACGGCTCCTTCATCAACAATCTTGCCCGCGACAGCGTGAATCAGGCGATGGTCGCGGCGATGATCGAATTGTCGCGCAGTTTGAATTTCCGCGTCGTCGCCGAGCAAGTCGAGGACCAAGAGTCGCTCGACACCGTGACGGGCATGGGCATCGACTTCGTGCAGGGCTTCGTGATTGGCCGGCCGCAGCCGCTGTCGGTGATTCCAAGCGCCATGCCCGCGGCCATATAACCCCTGGGCAGACCCTCATAACAAACTTCTATGGCATTTCCCCCTGGCTTAGGAGGAAAATCAACTGCCAGCCCAATGAGGTGACCTATGCATGTTTATGAGGACAACACGAAATCCATCGGCCGCACGCCGCTGGTGCGCATCAACCGCATGGCCGGCAGCGACGCCACGATTCTCGCCAAGATCGAGGGTCGCAATCCCGCCTACTCCGTGAAGTGCCGCATCGGCGCCTCCATGGTGTGGGACGCCGAGCAGCGCGGCACCCTGAAATCGGGAATGTCCTTGGTCGAAGCGACCAGCGGCAACACGGGCATTGCGCTTGCATACGCCGCGGCCGCACGCGGCTACGGATGCGTTTTGACAATGCCCGAGACCATGAGCATGGAACGGCGCAAAGTATTGGTTGCATTCGGCGCCAAGCTCGTCCTGACGCCGGGACCCAAGGGCATGAAGGGTGCGATCGCCAAGGCCGAGGAATTGGCGGCGGCGGAGCCGGGCAAGTATCTGCTGATGAGGCAATTCGAAAATCCTGCCAATCCGGCGATCCACGAGAAGACCACCGGCCCGGAGATCTGGGACGACACCGACGGCAAGGTCGATGTGTTCGTCAGCGGCGTCGGCACCGGCGGCACGCTCACCGGCGTGTCGCGTTACATCAAGGGCACGCGCGGCAAGAAAATCCTGACGGTTGCGGTGGAACCCACCCATTCGCCGGTCATCACCCAGACATTGGCGGGTCAGCCGCTGACGCCGACCCCGCACAAGATCCAGGGCATCGGCGCGGGATTCATTCCAAAGAACCTGGATTTGTCGCAGATCGACCGCGTCGAGCAAGTCACGAACGACGAATCCATCGAAATGGCGCGTCGCCTGGCCCGCGAGGAAGGCATGTTGAGCGGAATCTCGTGCGGCGCTGCAATGGCGGTGGCGCTGCGTCTCGCGCGCGAGCCCGCACAGAAGGGCAAGACCATCGTCGTGGTGCTGCCGGATGCCGGCGAACGCTACCTGTCGGGCGCGCTGTTCGAGGGTCTGTTCGAGGGGGTCGAGAAAATGCAGGCGGTTGCCTGACGGCCGTATGAGCGCCATCGCGCATCCTCCGACCGATAATGAAGCGCTCGAGGAACTGACGATTCAGTTCCTCGACAGCTACATGGGGGACGAGCGCGCGCGGCGCATTTCGCGCCGCTATCTCCCATCGCGCGAAGCCATCGTCGAGATCCTCGAGTCGATTCTCGATTTGATGTACCCGGGTTATTTCGGCCGCCGCGATTTGAGCCGCGACAATCTGGGAGCGCACGTGGCGCAATCGATGGCGACGCTCGCGCCGAAGCTCGAGCGCGAGATGGAGCATTGCCTGTGCTACGGACGGGAGCAGGCAGTGCGCGAGCCCGCGGCGGGGCGGCCGGAATTCGGCGAATGTGCGCCGCGCGCCCAAGAATTGGCGCAGATTTTCTTGAACCGGCTGCCGCACATCCGCAGCATGCTGATTGGCGACGTGCAGGCGGCCTTCGACGGCGACCCCGCGGCAACGAATCTGGATGAAGTGATCCTTGCCTACCCGGGTGTGCTGGCGGTGAGCGTGTACCGCATCGCGCACGCCCTGTACGACCTGGGCGTGCCGATGATGGCGCGCATCATGACCGAATGGGCGCATTCGAAGACCGGCGCCGACATTCATCCGGGCGCGAACATCGGCGCGGCTTTCTTCATCGATCACGCGACGGGCGTCGTGATCGGGGAGACCACCGATATCGGCGACGGAGTCAAGTTGTACCAGGGCGTGACCTTGGGCGCCCTGTCGTTTCCGCGCGATGCGAGCGGCCAGATCATTCGCGGCAAAAAGCGTCATCCCACCGTGGAGAGCGGCTCGACGCTCTATGCCAATGCCACGGTGCTAGGCGGGCAGACGGTGGTCGGCGCCGACAGCGTCATCGGCGGATCGGTGTTTCTGACGCGGAGCGTCCCGCCGCGCTCGCGAGTCTCACTCAAGGAGCCGGATCTGCGCGTGGCCACGCGCGAAGGCGCCGCGGACACCGACGCGATCTACTTCGATATCTAGTCAGGCGCTACGCGCCGAATCTACGGGGTCGACGCGACCCCGTCCTCGAGTTCACGGAGCAGAGTCAAGTCACATCATCTTGCCGAGTACCGGCACCAGCAACAGCGCGACGATATTGATGATCTTGATCAGCGGATTGATGGCCGGGCCGGCGGTGTCCTTGTAGGGGTCGCCGACGGTGTCGCCCGTCACCGCCGCCTTGTGCGCGTCGGAGCCCTTGCCGCCGTAATGCCCTTCTTCGATGTACTTCTTGGCGTTGTCCCACGCACCGCCGCCCGTGGTCATCGAGATGGCGACGAATAATCCCGTCACGATCGTGCCGATCAAGAGGCCGCCGAGCGCCTGTACGCCGGAGCCCGGACCCATGAGGAAATTCACCACGAATACCAGCACGATCGGCACGAGGATCGGCAGGAGCGAGGGGACGATCATTTCCTTGATTGCCGCTCTCGTGAGCATGTCCACGGCGCGCGAGTAATCGGGTTTCGCGCTGCCTTCCATGATGCCCTTGATTTCGCGAAATTGACGCCGCACCTCATTGACCACCGATCCGGCTGCCCGGCCAACGGCCTCCATGGCCATGGCGGCGAACAGATACGGCACCAAACCGCCGATGAAAAGGCCGATGATCACTGCGGGGTTCGACAGGTCGAAGCTGGTGGCATGACCCAGAACTTCACCGAGCTTGTGGGTGTAGTCGGCGAACAGCACCAGCGCGGCGAGACCGGCGGAGCCGATGGCGTAGCCCTTGGTGACCGCCTTGGTGGTGTTGCCCACCGCATCCAAAGGATCGGTGACGTCGCGCACTTTCTTATCGAGTCCCGCCATTTCGGCGATGCCGCCGGCGTTGTCCGTGATGGGCCCGTAGGCGTCGAGGGCCACGATCATGCCCGTCATGGACAGCATGGCCGTGGCGGCGATGGCGATGCCGTACAAACCTTCGAGACGATAAGAAGCCCAGATGCTGAACGCAACCGCGAGCACGGGCAGCGCGCAGGCCTTCATCGACACGCCGAGGCCCGCGATGATGTTGGTGGCATGGCCGGTTTGCGATGCAGCGGCCACGTGTTGCACCGGGCTATATTCGGTGGCCGTGTAGTACTCGGTGATCACGATCATTGCCGCCGTGAGCGCAAGCCCGACCAGGGTGCACAGCCAGACGGACATGGCGCGCTCGCCCATGATCGCCTGGGCTACGAAATAAAATGCCACTGCGGAGATCGCGCCGGAGACGATGACGCCCTTGTACAGCGCGTTCATGATCTTGCCGCCTTCGCGGGTGGAGACGAAGAACGTGCCGACGATGGACGAGATGATCGAGATCGCGCCGAGCACCAGCGGAAAGAGTATCGCCCGCTCGCCCATATTCACCATAACGAGGCCGCCCAGCAGCATGGTGGCGACCAGAGTCACGGCGTACGTTTCGAACAAGTCGGCCGCCATCCCGGCGCAGTCGCCCACATTGTCGCCGACGTTGTCGGCGATCACCGCGGGATTGCGCGGATCATCCTCGGGGATTCCGGCCTCGACTTTCCCGACCAGGTCTGCGCCCACGTCGGCGCCCTTGGTGAAAATGCCGCCGCCAAGCCGCGCGAAGATCGAAATCAACGAGCCGCCGAACGCGAGGCCGACCAACGAGCGCAGCGCAGCTTCCGGATCGCCGAGGAGCCGCAACATGGCGAGGTAGTAGCCGGCGACGCCGAGCAGCCCCAAACCGACCACCAGCATGCCGGTGATGGCGCCGCCGCGAAATGCCACCTTGAGTGCGGCATTGATGCCCGAATGCGCGGCCTGCGCGGTGCGCACGTTGGCACGCACCGAGATGAACATGCCGATATAGCCGGCAAGTCCCGAAAGGATCGCGCCCACGGCGAAGCCGCCCGCGGTGGCCCAGCCCAACGCGAGTCCAAGCGCCAAGAACAGAATGACCCCGACAAGTGCGATGGTCGAGTACTGACGATTCAGATACGCCTTGGCGCCGGCCTGGATCGCCGCGGCGATTTCTTGCATGCGCGAACTTCCCGCCGGCTGCGCCAGAATCCAGCGCACCGAAATGACGCCGTAGAGGATCGCAATTACGCCCGCTGCAATTGCCAGCCATAGGGCACAGTCAAGAGTCATGAGTCAATCTCCAGTGGATTCTTATGTTGTTGAAATGTCTAATTTTATGGCAAAAAAAGCGGACGCGACTATACCACAAACGGGGTGCGCAGGCGCGCAGGCAGGCTCACGAGTTTCAGGGCGACGTAAGCGGGCAACCCGTTTCGATACGGCGGGTAGTCTTCGCCGCCGATGAGCGGCGACAAATATGCGCGGCAAGCCGCGCTGATACCGAATCCGTCCGCCGTGATGAAATTGCGCGGGACCTTTTTTTCCTTATTCGCGATTGCCGCCAAAGGCGCCTCGCCGATGCTCCAGCGGTACGGTTTTGCCGATTTGCGCACGATGACGGGCATCACCGCGTTCTTGCCCTTCAGCGCCAGTTCAACCGCCGCCTTGCCGACGGCATAGGCTTGGTTGACGTCCACCTTCGACGCGAGGTGCCGGGCGGAGCGTTGCAGATAATCTGCAACCGCCCAATGGAACTTGTAGCCGAAGGCTTCCTGGGTCATTTGGGCGACCACCGGTCCTACGCCGCCCAGCTGCGCGTGGCCAAACGCGTCCTTGGTTCCGGCCTCGGCGAGAAATTTGCCGTCCGCGTCGCGCACTCCTTCGGAGACGACAACGACGCAGTACCCATGCTTCTCAACCGTGGAGCGCACCTTCGCCAAGTAGCGCTCGCGATCGAAGGTGATCTCGGGGAACAGGATGATGTGCGGGGCGTCGCCGTCTTTATCGCCCGCAAGACCACCCGCCGCGGCCATCCAGCCGGCGTGCCGTCCCATGACTTCGAGGACGAACACCTTGGTCGAGGTTCGCGCCATGGAGGCGACGTCAAGTGCCGCCTCGCGCGTCGACACCGCGATGTACTTGGCGGCCGAGCCGAATCCAGGGCAGCAATCGGTGACCGGGAGATCATTGTCGACGGTTTTCGGAATTCCGATGCAGGTCAGGGGCACCGCCATTTGCACGGCGATCTCCGACACCTTTTGCGCGGTGTCCATGGAATCGTTGCCGCCGTTGTAGAAGAAGTAGCCGATGTCGTGCGCGCGGAAGACGTCGATCAGGCGCTCGTACTGGGCGCGATTCTTGTCGAGCCCGGCGAGCTTGTAGCGGGCGGAGCCGAAGGCGCCGCCGGGCGTGTAGCGAAGCCCCTGGATAGCCGCTCGGCTCTCCTTGCTCGTGTCGATCATGTCCTCGGTCAACGCGCCGATGATGCCGTGCCGACCGGCGTAAACCTTGCCTATCTTGTCGCGGTGGCGCCGCGCCGTTTCGATGACGCCGCAGGCCGACGCATTGATGACGGCGGTCACGCCGCCGGACTGTGCATAGAACGCGTTCTGCATGGCACCCCCCCGCCTGAAAGCAAATCAGCCTTAGCTAAGGCCACACGGAATACTCAGACAGGCTCCGAGGCGCGCAGAATAGCAAATCTGCCCGGTCGCTGCGGATTGGCTGGGGGAGGGGGCGGTCGCGGTTTGACGATCGCGTCGCTCGAAGGTACGGTAGCGCGGTTTCACACGTAAGAAAATCATGCGAATAGTTCTTTTGGGAGCTCCCGGATCGGGCAAGGGCACGCAATCGCAGCTGCTCGTCAAGACGTACGGGATTCCGCAGATATCGACCGGCGACCTCTTGCGCGAGGCGGTTGCCAAGGGCACGGATCTCGGCCTGCGCGCCAAGGCAGCCATGGACTCCGGGAAGCTCGTCGACGATGCCACCGTGCTCGGCATGATCCGCGAGCGCATCGGCCGCGCGGATGCCGCCAAGGGGTTCATCTTGGATGGCTTTCCCCGCAACATCGCTCAAGCCGAAGCCTTGGCCAAGCTGCTCGAGGAACTTGGGACGCCGCTCGATGCGGTCGTACTCTTGAACCTCGATTTGGGCGTTCTGTTCAAGCGATTGACCGGGCGCAGAATCTGCGAGGCGTGCGGCCGCGTGTTCAATGTGCATACCTCGCCGGCGGGAGCGGCCGAGCATTCCAGGGAGTGCGGTAGCGCGCATCGGCTGATCCAGCGGCCGGATGACAAGGAGGAGGTCATCGGGAAGCGTCTGGAGGTGTACGAAGGGCAGACCAAGCCGCTGATCAGCTATTACGATGCCGCCGGATTGCTACGAATCGTGGACGCCGACGCGCACGTGGATACAGTGTACAAGAGCATCGAACAGGCATTACGGGGCAGCGCAGCCGGCGGCGTCAGCCGATAGCCTGGAGCAGCCGAGTCCCGATTTCTTCGCGCCGCCATCCGGCGAGCGCGTGCACGTCCCGCTTGCCCGTAGCGAGCGCCTTGAGTTCGCCGCGCGATGCGAGAATCTCCGCGCTGACATTGAGTTCGCGCGCGCGTGCATCGACGATTTTGCCGAGACGTTCGATCATGGCCTTCTGCTCCGGGGTCAGCCGCGCATCCTGGCTGGGCGCTTGATACGAGACCTCGTCCGCCGCCCCCTGGAGCGAATCGAGCAGACTCGCCGCGAGACCCTCGTTCAGCGGCGGAGAAGAGCCGTGGGCGACGGAGAATATGGCGGCGTCGGAGAGGATCCAGGCGCGCGGCAGATCACGGGCGCGCGCCAGCTTTTCGCGCCAGATCGCAATGGCCTTGGCCCGCGCGCGCGGCTGGGGCGCCAGTTGCGCGAGGCCGCGCAGTCTCACCCACGCCTGCGCGGGGTCGGGCTCATAGAGCTCTTGGTCCTCCAACGCCAAGCAATCCTCCAGAACCCAATGCTCGCGGCCAAGCTCGCGCAGCCTCTGCATGAGATGATCCGCGATATCGCCGAGATACAAGACGTCGTCCGCCGCGTATTCCAGCTGATCCCGAGTGAGCGGACGCTTCGACCAGTCAGTGCGGGTCTGGCCTTTGGGTACGGTCACATTCAGCAGCGTCTTGACGAGTTCCGCGTAGCCGACTTGGGGCTTGAGGCCAATGCACCCCGCGGCGATCTGCGTATCGAATACCGGGGACACGACGCGCTTGGTCGAAAGATACACAGCCTCCAAATCCTGACGCGCGGCATGAATCACTTTGCGGGCGGCCGGCGCAGTCAGGGCGGTCATCAACGGATCGAGACTGGCGATCTTGATCGTATCGATGCACCAGATTCGACCTCCCGCCGCGAGCTGCAGCAGGCAGAGCCTGGGAAAGAACGTGCGTTCGCGCAGAAATTCCGTATCGACGCCGATCCACGCCTGCGCCTCGAGGCTCTGCGCCAGCGCCGGCAGCTCATCATCTCGATCGATCCAAATCGCGTCGGGCATATCAGTGATCCGCGTGTACAATTTGGGATCGATTATGACTGAATCGGACGATGCTGAGACTCGCAAAAGCATTTTGGGACATTGCCATTTGGAGACGATCGCCGGCGCACTTGCCCGCGTCGTTGTTCCTGCTGGCTCTGGTTGCCGCGGCCGCGGCGCTGCTCGAAGGCTTGAGCGCGCTTCTGCCGCCGGTGTCCAGTGACCGAATTTTCGTTCGAATCATGTTGAGCGTGGGTTTGCCGCTCGTCTTTGCGTGGGCCGTGCTCGCTCTGGCGCGTCACCGGCAGCGCTTCCTGCAAACCGGCATCGCCTTGCTGGGGGTCGGGGTCCTCGCGCAAATCATCCTCTATCCCATAGGATCGCTGATTCACGTCATCGGTTCGGACCGTCTCGCCGCGCTTCCGCTCGGTTTTCTGATGCTGGTCGGGCTGATCTGGTACGTGCTCGCCTGTGCCAACATATGGCGTTCGGCTTTGGACTCCGGGGTCGGCTTGGGCGTCGCGGTCAGCGTGGGATATTTCTTGCTGTCGATCGTGCTGGAGCAGCAGCTGCTGCCGGACACATGACGGTGCACGTGCATATATTGGGCATCGGCGGCACGTTCATGGGCGGGCTCGCGGCGATTGCCAAGGCCGCCGGGTTTCGCGTGACCGGCTCGGATCTCAATGTGTACCCGCCGATGAGCACTCAGCTCGAAGCGCTCGGGATCGAGTTCGTGCAGGGGTACGGCCCCGAGCAGCTCGATTTGCGGCCCGACGTCGTGGTGGTCGGCAACGCGTTGAGCCGCGGCAGTCCGGTGGTCGAGGCCATGCTGGACCGGGGGCTCGCGTATACGTCCGGGCCGCAATGGCTGGCCGATCAGGTGCTGCGTGAGAAACACGTGATCGCTGTTGCCGGGACTCATGGCAAGACCACGGCCACCGCCATGCTGACGTGGATTCTCGAGGATGCGGGCCTCGCGCCGGGATTCCTGGTCGGCGGCGTGCCGAGTAATTTCGACTGCACCGCGCGGCTCGGCGATGGCCCGCACTTCGTCATCGAAGCGGATGAGTACGACACCGCGTTCTTCGACAAGCGCGCGAAATTCGTCCACTACCGGCCGCGGACCGCCATCCTCAACAATTTGGAATACGACCACGCGGATATCTATGCGGACGTTGCCGCCATCCGCCGCCAATTCAATCAGCTGCTGCGCACCGTGCCCGCGGCCGGCAGGATCATCGTCAATGGCGAGGATGCCGAGCTCAAGACAACCTTGAATCTCGGCTGCTGGACTCCGTGCGAGACCTTCGCGCTGGCGAAGTCGCCCCGCGACGGCGATGGGGGCGCCGACTGGAGCGCGGATATCGCGGCAGGATCGGCGGCGGGCCGCTTCACGGTGCTCTGTCAGGGGAAGGCGGTGGCCACGGTGAACTGGCCGCTCCTCGGAGAGCACAATGTCCTGAACGCATTGGCCGCGATCGCCGCGGCGCGCCACGTCGGCGTGGAGCCCAAGCGCGCGGCGCAAGCCCTGGGCACATTCCGGGGCGTCAAGCGCCGCATGGAAATACGCGGCGTCATCGACGAGGTCACGGTGTATGACGACTTCGCCCATCATCCGACGGCCATCGAGACCACGTTGCGCGGCCTCAGGGCCCGCGTCGGCAATGCGCGGATCATCGCCGTGCTGGAGCCGCGGTCCAACACGATGAAACTGGGGGTGCATCGCGAGCAGCTGGCGCCGGCGCTCGCGCTTTCGGACGTGGCTTGGTTCTTTAGCCCAGCGGATCTGGGGTGGGATCTTCCCGGCGCGGTTGCCGCACTAGGGTGTAGAGCGCATTTTGCGGCCAGCGTCGACACTCTCGTCGCGGGACTCGCCGGCGATAGCCGCCCGGGCGATCACATCCTGGTGATGAGCAACGGGGGCTTCGGCGGACTGCACGACAAGCTGCTAGCCGCATTGCGGGCGCGGAAGTGAAGCCGATCGCGCTGTTTCCGCTCAATATCGTGTTGTTCCCGGACGGACCGCTGCCGCTGCGGATTTTCGAAACTCGGTACCTCGACATGGTGCGCCGCTGCATGCGAGAGACCCAAACCTTCGGGGTGGCGTTGATCCGCGAGGGCAACGAAGTCGGACCCGCCGAGGTATTCGATGTTGGGACGCTCGCGAAAATAGTCGATTTCCATCAACTGTCCGACGGCCTGCTCGGGCTCTCATGCGTCGGCGCGCAACGCTTCCGCATTCTCAGCCGCAGCCGCCAAGCCGACGGGCTCAATCTCGTCGAAGTCGAATGGTTGGCGGTGGAGCCCGCGGTGCCGGTGCCGGCGCGGCACGCGCGCCTCGCTGCGTTGCTGAAAAACGTGTTGCCGCAACTCGGCGAGGTCTACGAGGGATTCGAGCTGCGCCTGGACGATGCCGCCTGGGTCGGGCACCGGCTCGCGGAAATCCTGCCGATAGCGCCGGCCGACAAACAAGCGTGCCTCGAACTCAACGATCCGATTCAGAGACTCGACGTGCTCGCGCCCTTGGCATAGGGCACCCACGCCGAGCGAGCCAACCACAGCGCGGTCGCCAGCACGGCGCCCCAGGGCAGCAGCCAATACCCCAATAGGCCGTCGAACCGACCCACCCAAGCAGAGTAAGCGGGCGCGTTGCCGGCCGTGGTGCTTTCCTGAAGCATACGCAGCACCACCACCCAGCCGGCATGCAGCCCCACCGCCGCCGCGATATTCCCGGTAAGCACCCGGGTCAGACTCAAGATCAATCCCACGATCAGCCACGACAAAAACGAATCGAACACGAGCGCCGGATGGCCCAAGGGCGCGAACGAAAGCATCAGCAAATCGAAGCCGCTGCCCCAGCCGACACCGGACGCCGGGATTCTGGCCTTGGCGAAGAAATGCAGCACGGCGAACAGCGGTGCCGTGAGCAGGGCAGCCATCCATGGCCCTGATTCGCGTTCGATCGCCGTATGCATGACGCCGCGAAACACGGTTTCCTCCAGCAGCGCCACCGCGATACCGGATGCCAACCCGATGACGAAGATCCGCGCGAAGCTCGCGGCAGAGGGGATGAAATCCGCAGCCGGAACCCGCAGCCGCGTCTCGAGCAAGAAGAGGGCACCCACCCCCGCCGTGACGAGCCCGATCGCGCCCCAGAGTACGGCCACCTCGAGAAACCGGCGCCGGGGCAGGCCATACCCGAAGTCGCGCTTCTGTTTCAGATCCAGGTGCCGGCAGAGCAGCACCAACACCACGACGAGAATCAGCATCGCAATTCGGCTTGCGACGCGATGGAACGCGAAGCTCGCGAACGTCGAGCTCAATTCATAGGCCGGATAGGCAACGCACGCGCCGATCAAGCCGGCGAACACCATCGACCCCAAGAACCAGGCGAACGCTCGCATTGTCAACGATTCAACTTGGCAAAGACGCGTCCCGCCGCTGCGATGGTGGTGTCGATATCGGCCGGCGTATGTGCCGCCGACAAGAACCCCGCCTCGAAGGCGGAAGGAGCGAAATAAATGCCTTCGTCCAGCATGCCATGGAAGAAGCGCTTGAAGCGTTCGACATCGCACGCCATGACCTTGCCGTAGCGATCGACGTTGCGCTCGGCCGTGAAGAAAAATCCGAACATGCCGCAGACGTGATTGGTCGCGAGCGCGATGCCGGCTCGTTGCGCAGACTCGGCCAGCCGCGAGATCAACCCGTCGGTCGCGGCTTTGAGCCGATCATGAAATCCGGGCGCCGACAGAAGCTCCAGCGTGGTGAGGCCGGCGATCATCGCCACGGGGTTGCCGGACAAAGTGCCTGCCTGATAGACGGGCCCCAATGGCGCCAGGCGTTCCATGATGTCGCGCCGCCCCCCGAAGGCGCCCACCGGCATCCCGCCGCCGATGATCTTGCCGAGCGTGGTCAGATCGGGACGCACGCCGTAGAGCGCCTGCGCGCCGCCCAAAGCCACGCGAAAGCCGGTCATCACTTCGTCGAAAATCAGCAGCGCGCCGCTTCGATCGCATTCGCGGCGCAAAGTATCGAGAAATCCCCGCGCCGGCGGAACGCAGTTCATATTGCCGGCCACGGGTTCGACGATGACGCACGCGATTTTCTCGCCGATCTGCCGAAACGCCTCTTGTACCTGCTCGGCGTCGTTGAAGTTGAGGGTGACCGTGTGATTCGCCAGCGCCTTCGGCACGCCGGGCGAGGTCGGAACGCCCAGAGTCAGCGCTCCGGAGCCGGCCTTGATCAGCAGCGAATCGGAGTGCCCGTGATAGCAGCCTTCGAACTTCACGATGGTGTCGCGTCCGGTGAAGCCGCGCGCCAGGCGAATCGCGCTCATGGTCGCTTCCGTCCCTGAACTCACGAAGCGCACCAGCTCCACGGAAGGCATGATTTCGACGACGCGGCGGGCGAGGCGGGTCTCGAGCTCGGTTGGGGCGCCGAAGGAGAGGCCGTCGGCGGCCGCCTCTTGAACGGCTTTGATCACTTGCGGGTGCGCGTGGCCCAAAATCATCGGACCCCAGGACCCGACGTAATCGATGAAGCGGCGTCCGTCGGCGGCAGTCGTGTAGGCACCCGCCGCTTTCTTGAAGAAAATCGGCTCGCCGCCGACGCCGCGGAAGGCGCGGACCGGCGAATTGACGCCGCCCGGTATGTATTGGCACGCTTCGCTATAGAGGCTCATGCACCACTCTAAACAGCGAGGGCCGCAGCCGGCAAGTTGAGCCGTACTTCGAAGCCGCCGCCCTCACGGTTCGCCGCCTGGGCCGACCCGCCGTGAGCCTTCATGACCTGAGCGGTGATGGCAAGACCGATGCCCTCGCCACCGGAATCGCGGTCGCGGGACTCGGCCACGCGGTAGAACGGCTCAAAGATACGCCCCAGATCCTGGGTCGGAACCCCGGGTCCGCGATCTCGAATCAGAATAGCCAAGCCGTTTTGCGGACGAGTCACGCTGACATCGACGGGCGCATCCTTAGGGCTGTAGCGCACCGCGTTGCGCAGCACGTTCTCGATGGCGCTGTGCACCAGGTCGCGGTTGCCCTTGACCGCCGCAGCGGCCGAGCCCTCGACCCGCACCGAGCAGTTCTTGACGGCCGCTTCGAAGTTCGCATCGCGCACCACTTCTTCGATCAATTCATCGATGTCGAATGTCTCGCGCGCAAAGGGCATGTCAGCGCCGTGCAGGCGCGCAAGCTTCAAGACCTGACCGATCAGCGAGTCGAGCCGCTCGATCTCCCGCTCCATTCGATCCAGCTGGCGCGCGAGATCGGCGGGCGGCTGGCGGGCCAGCCCCAGCGCGACGCGCATTCTGGCCAGGGGAGAACGCAGTTCATGAGAGATGTCGCGCAATAGCCGCGTGACGGCGCTGCGATTGGCTCGCAGCCGATCTGCCATCGCGTCGAAATCGCGCGCGAGAACCGCGACCTCGTCCTTGCGCCCCTCGAGCCCCGCGCTCACCCGCAATCTGGCGCCGGCGCCCACTTCGAGATTTTCCGAGGCGAGGGCGCGCGCGCCCGCCTGGATGCGCCGAATCGGTGCGCTCAGGTGCTGCGCCAGCCACCAGCTGGTCAGAGCGCTCACCGCCAGCGCGATGGACAGAATGGCGAGTGAAATACCGGGCAGGCTCAGCGCGCCGAAAATGCTGGGACGCCGCGCCACCAACAGCACGGTGTACGCCGTGCCGTCCATGCCGATGATCTGCGGCGCGGCGCGGCTCGGCCGGAAATTGCCGGGAGGCGGCGCGAAGGGCCGCGGGTTGCGACCGCCTTGGTCAGCGCCACCCGGGGCCGCGCCGACGGGGCCTGCGCCGCCCATGGCCTCGCGATTGGCGGCGAATTCGTCGCGATTGAAGAACTCGAGGCGTCGCGCTGCGCTCGTCGACAGTCGCCGGCCCAAGATGTCCGACCCATCCGGACCGACGATGAAAAGATCGCGGTCCGGGATGGCGTTCTTGTTGGCCTGCAGCCAAGTCTTGAGCTGACCGATGCCGCCGTGCGCCAGAACTTCCGACGCCTGAATGGCCATCGACGGGCGGCGCTGCAATTCCGGCGCTTCGTACTCGCGGGCGGCGATGGTGAGGGTGATGGCAATGCTGCCGCCGACGATGAGCGCCATAGCGGCCCAGAACAGCATGAAGATCCGCAAGAATAAACTATGCATGGGCGTAAGGAGCCTGTCTGAGTATTGCGCGTGGCCGCGACTCACGTGGAATGCTCAGACAGGCTCCTGGTGAGTGTGTAGCCCGAACCGCGGACGTTCTTGATCTCGGGATTCTTTCCCACCGGAAGATCGAGCTTGCGGCGCAAATTGCTGATGTGGGTGTCGATGCTGCGGTCGTAGGCGACGAGCTTGCGGCCGAGCGCCTGCTCGGTCATCGCTTCGCGTGAGATCACTTGACCCGCGGAACGCATGAGCAATTCGAGCACGCGGAATTCGGCACCGGTGAGCGGCACCGCAACGCCGAGCACGTACACCAGATGTGTTCCGGTGTTGAGGGTGATCGGGCCGACGACGAGCTCGTCGGGCACATTGACCTTGCCTGCGCGGCTGTTGGCGCGGCGCAGGATTGCGCGAATGCGCGCCACCAGCTCACGTGGATTGAAGGGCTTGCTGAGATAATCATCCGCTCCCAGCTCCAGGCCGACGATTCGGTCGATGTCATCGCCGCGCGCCGTGAGCATCAAGATCGGCGTGCTGTACGACGCTCCCAGTTTGCGCAGCACGTCGAAGCCGCCCACGCTCGGCAACATCACGTCGAGAATCAGAATTTCGAAGTCATGGGCTTGCAGCTCGTTGAGAGCGTCGCCGCCATCGTGCACGCTCTTCACTTCGAAGTGCTCGGCATCCAGGTATTCGGTGAGCATTTGACACAGCTCCCGATCGTCGTCGACCAACAGCACCCGCGCCTCGCGTGCGCGGCTTTGATCCGTCGGCGGTGAATTCGAGAGCGTCATACCCCTACTTTGGCACACCGCTTTGGCACACCGCGAGGCAATCGATGGCGCCGGCGGCGCAATTTGCAATTCTTAACAGAACGTTGCGTTCCTCACGACACATGTTTGCACGCCTGAGCTTAGGATAGCGGCGTGCCTACCCTAATCACAGTATCGGAGCAAGGAACATGAAATCGATTCGCAATCTCCTGGCGGCAACGCTGATGACGGCCGGAGCGGTGTTGGCGTCCGCAGCGGGCATGTCCTTTGCGAGCGCGGCCGCCCAAACGACTGGTACCGACCCTTCCGCGGTGCCCGGGCCCGGCGCGGCGCCCGGATCTCATGAATGGCATCGACACGGCGGACCGTGGCACCTGCTCGGCAAGCTGGGATTGAATGAGGCGCAGAAGCAGCAGATCAAGGACATCATGGGGGCGGCGCGTCCGCAGATGCAAAGTCTGCATGAGCAAATGCATGCCAACTCTCTGAAACTGGCGCAAATGCCTCCGACCGATCCGAACTATGCCAACGTCGCGGCGCAGGTGAGCCAGACGCACGGCTCGTTGACTGCGCAGGTGATGGCCCAGCACGCCGACGTCCGTGCGCAAGTGTTCAAGGTGCTGACGCCGGCGCAGCAGACGCAGCTCACCGCGCTCGAGGCGCAGATGCGCGCCCACAAGCATGGCCCGCACGGCCCCGGCCCAGCCGAATCATCGGCCCCATAGGAGCCTTGGTGAGGATGCCGCGAGGCCCGCGACCGCGGCAGCATTGACGGCGGCACCTAGCGTTGCGTGGCGCCGATACCGTCCTTCTTGAGCAGATCGATAACGCTGCCCTGACCGACCAGATGGCCGGTGCCGACGATCACCAGGTAATTCTTCTCGTCGTCGAGCAGGGCTTCGATTTTCGGCACCCACTTGCGATTGCGCGCACCCAAAACGGATTGATATAGGCGGGCATCGCGGCCGAGTTCCGAGTGCAGCTGAGTCTCGAACCACTGCATGTCTCCGTGCTGCCAGGCCCGCACCATGGAGTCCACTTGCCGGGGCAAATCATGTGCCTGCTCGAGGCTCGACGCCAGGTACTCGGCCTGGGTATCCGCGGGCATGTTCTGAAATATCGAGATTTGATCGTGCACCGTCTCGAGGCCCGCCACGCTTTTGCCGTCGCTGCGGGCGCGCTGCATGAAGTACATCTCGACCCCGGCTTCGGGTTGAAAACCAAGCTGCGTCAATTGCAGCTGAGAAATGGCCTCGGCGGCGAACCAGGGGGCAAACTGATCGAACATGGACAGTTCAACCCCAACCTCGTGCGCCAACACGGCGGCGCGTCCGTAGCGTTGTTGCCCCAGAACATCGGGCAGCGTCTTGCCGTCGGGGAGGAAGGCACTTGCGAGCATTTCCGCCTGCACTTGCTCCGAGCTGATCTCTTCCAGATTCACTTCCATGAGAACGGACTTGGAGTTGCCGTACGCCTCCAGCACAGCGGGGGCGAGCGGGTAGTCGCTGAGGCGCAGCGTGTGAATGGAGCCAAGCAGGTAAACGGTGTTGTGCTTGCCGTGCAATTCAAAGAGCGAGTGCAGCGCATCGTTCGCGCGGGCACTGACGCAAAGCAACAGCCCCCACAGCATAAGAGCGGGCCGGGACGAAGCCAGACTCCAGGTGTAGAAGGGAGTGCGGCGCATCAGAAGCCGTTCGTGCGGCTTCTAGCGCGCCAAAGACTGGCACATCGGCTGCGAGTCGATCCAATGGACGGTGGTCTCGATGCGGCCATCCGTGTGCAATTCGAAATGCCGGTAGGCGGGCGGGAGCGAATCCACGGCATAACGATCGCTCTTCGGCAGGAACTGCGCGCCGGTCGACGGGGTCGCAAACAGGCGAACATTGCCGCGTTGGCCGTCGTACACCTGGTGCACGTGTCCCCACACCACTGCACGGACGTGGGCGTGCTTATCGATGACGCGCCAGAACTCGTCGGGCTGGGCAAGGCCCACGGTATCCAACCAGCGGCTGCCCATGGCGACCGGATGATGGTGCAGGCAAACCATGGCATGCAGCGGCGATCGCTCGAGCGCGGCGTCGAGCCGCGCGAGTTCACGCACCGTGAGGCGTCCTCCCACATGCCCGGGATCGTAGCTGTCGAGCATGATGAATTGCCAGCCTTCAGCCGCATGGGTGCCGCAAATCTGAAACGGCGCGCCGGCGAGTTCTCTGCGCATGGCTTCGGGTTCATCGTGATTGCCGGGAATGCACAGCACCGGCTTCTTGAGATTGCCGAAGATGCTGCGAAAGCGTAGATAGCCGGCGGTGTCATCCTGCACCAGATCACCGGTCACTAGAACTGCCGAATAATCCGGCACGCGCGCAAATGCATCTTCGAGCACCGTACGCAGACTCGAATCGGTCTCTACTCCGCGCAGCCGCCCAGCGGCGCTGCCATACAAGTGTGGGTCCGTGATTTGTAGAATTTTCATCATGAAATGGTAGCAAAGCACCTGTGCGGCTACGGTGAACTGGGTCATGGCGGCGCGCAAAACGCGTTATACATAAACAGACTGCATTTTTGTGAACGCGTTCCGTCGTCAATTCGCGACCTACACCTCCTGCGCCCAGGTCCCATGGAAATTCCGCGGAAAATCACGCGGCATTGCTGGCGAGGGGCGCATCGGGGACAATACGCGGCCTGTCCTCCGTCACACCTGTTAAATAAAGAAGCTCGTCATGCCCACCCGCCGCGACCTTGCCAATGCGATTCGTGCCTTGTCGATGGATGCCGTCCAGAAGGCCAATTCGGGTCATCCGGGCGCGCCCATGGGGCTGGCGGACGTCGCCGAAGTGCTGTGGCGGGACGTCCTTAAGTTCAATCCCGGTAATCCGGCTTGGTGGGACCGCGACCGCTTCGTGCTGTCGAACGGCCACGCATCGATGTTGCTGTACTCGGTGCTGCACCTGACCGGCTATCCCTTGTCGATGGACGAGATCAAGAATTTTCGGCAGTTCGGCTCGAAGACCGCGGGCCATCCGGAGCGCGAAGTGCATCTGGGGATCGAGACCACCACGGGGCCGTTGGGGCAAGGCTTTGCCAACGCCGTCGGCATGGCGTTGGCCGAGCGTTCTCTCGCGGCGACCTTCAATCGGCCCGGCCACGCCATCGTCGATCATCACACCTATGTGTTCCTCGGCGACGGCTGCATGATGGAAGGGATTTCGCATGAGGCTGCCTCATTTGCCGGCGTGCAACGCTTAGGCAAGCTCATCGCGGTGTACGACGACAACGGAATCTCCATCGACGGCAAGGTGGTGGGATGGTTCGGCGACAACACCGCCGAGCGTTTCGAAGCGTACGGTTGGCACGTGCTGCGCGCTGTCGACGGTCAAAGCAGCGATGCCGTCGCGGCCGCGTTCGCCGCGGCGCGCGCCGAAACCGGCCGGCCGTCGCTGATTTGCGCCAAGACGGTCATCGGCTGGGGCGCTCCGAACAAGCAGGGCACCGCGTCCATGCACGGCGAAGCGATGGGCAACGATGAGATCGCCGCGACTCGGCTGAATCTCAAGTGGACAGCGCCGCCATTCGAGATTCCGGCCGATATCCGGGCCGCGTGGGACATGCGCGACAAGGGCGCACGCGTCGAGCAGGAGTGGCGCACGCGCTATGCGGCCTACAAGAGCGAATTCCCCGCGCTCGCGGCCGAGTTGCAGCGGCGCATGGAGGGGGAGCTGCCGAGCGGCTTTTCCGACCTCCTGAATGCCTATATCGGACGGACGCAGGCCGAGGGCAAGGCGCTCGCCACGCGACAGGCGTCGCAGGCGGCTTTGAATGCGATAGGTCCTTCCATGCCTGAACTATTGGGCGGATCGGCGGATCTCACGCCGTCGAACGGTACCTTGCGCAAGGATTCGGTGGTACTGACCCCGGAGTCTCCCGCCGGCAATTATCTGCACTTCGGCGTGCGTGAATTCGGCATGTCGGCGATGCTGAACGGCATCGTCTGCCACGGCGGAATCATTCCCTACGGCGGCACGTTTCTGACGTTTTCCGACTATGCGCGCAACGCCGTGCGCATGTCCGCGCTGATGCGGTTGCGGGTGATCTTCGTGTACACCCACGATTCGATCGGTCTGGGAGAAGACGGGCCGACGCACCAGCCCATCGAACATCTGGCGAGCCTGCGCCTCATTCCGCACATGGACCTGTGGCGGCCCTGCGATGCCGTGGAATCGGCGGCGGCCTGGGGCGCGGCGATCGAAAAGCGGGATGGACCGACGTGCTTGGTATTCACCCGGCAATCGGTGGTCCACGAAGCGCGCGATGCGGCGCAAGTCGCGGCAATCAGGCGCGGCGGCTACGTGCTGATCGATACGGCCGGGCCGCCGGATGTCATCGTGATCGCCACCGGTTCCGAGGTGGGAATCGCCGCCGAAGCGGTGCGCACGGCGGCGGCCAAAGGCAGGAAAGTCAGGTTGGTTTCGATGCCGAGCACCAACACGTTCGATGCACAAGACGACGCGTACAAGAACGCCGTGCTGCCGCCGTCCGTGACCCGGCGCGTGGCGGTCGAAGCGGGCGTGACCGCGTTCTGGTCGCACTATGTGGGCCTCACGGGCGTAGTCGTCGGCATCGATCATTTCGGCGCGTCGGCGCCGGCGAAGGACCTGTTCAAGGCCTACGGCTTCACGCCGGAGCACATCGTCGAGGCCATCGACGAGGTGTCGGCAAAATAAAGGTATCGGCTACACAAGGGAATAAGCAATGGCAATCAAAGTGGGTATCAATGGTTATGGGCGCATCGGCCGCAACATCTTGCGCGCACTGTACGAGGGCAAACATGCGGGCAACATCAAGATCGCCGCGATCAACGACTTGGGGGATGCCAATACCAATGCTCATTTGACGCGTTTCGACAGCGTGCACGGCCGCTTCCGCGGCGATGTGCACGTCGACGGCGACTCGATGGTGGTGAACGGCGACCGCATCCGCGTGGTCGCGCAGCGCGATCCTTCCAAACTGCCTTGGGGCGAGATGGGGGTGGATTTCGTGCTGGAGTGCACGGGTTTGTTCACGAGCAAGGCCAAGGCCTCGGCGCATCTCACCGCCGGCGCAAAAAAGGTGGTGATTTCAGCGCCGGGCGGCGATGACGTGGACGCGACCATCGTGTACGGCGTCAATGACGGCGTGCTCAAGGCGAGCCACACCGTGATCTCCAACGCCTCGTGCACCACCAATTGCCTGGTGCCGCTGGTCAAGGTGCTGCACGAAAAAGTGGGCATTTTGGCGGGAGTCATGAATACGATCCATTCCTACACCAATGACCAGGTGCTGACCGATGTCTACCACACGGATCTGCGCCGCGCGCGCTCCGCGACCACGTCGATGATTCCGGCCAAGACCGGAGCCGCGGCCGCGGTCGGCCTGGTGCTGCCGGAACTGAAGGGCAAGATCGACGGCTTCGCCATTCGGGTGCCGACCATCAACGTTTCGCTGGTGGATTTGAGCTTCACCGCGGCGCGAAAGACCTCGGTCGAGGAGATTCACGGCGCGATCAAGGCGGCCGCCGGCGGTAAGCTTCAAGGAATATTGGCCTACAGCGATGCGCCGCTGGTGTCGGTGGATTTCAACCACGACCCGGCCTCATCGACCTACGACGCCACTCTGACCAAGGTGATCGAGGGGAGTCTGGTAAAGGTTTGCGCGTGGTACGACAATGAGTGGGGGTTTTCGAACCGCATGCTCGATACTACCGTGGCTTGGTCAAAGGCCACCTAGCGGGCCGGCAAAGGAGCCTGGGGGCGCCCTTGAAGATATTGAAAATGGCGAGTCTGGATCTCAGCGGCAAGCGAGTGCTGATCCGTGAAGATTTGAACGTGCCCATCCAGGATGGAGTCGTGAGCAGCGATGCGCGAATTCGTGCGGCGCTGCCGACCATTCAGGCGGCATTGACGGCAAAAGCCCGCGTGCTGGTGATGTCGCATCTCGGCAGGCCCGAGGAGGGCGTGTACGCGGCGGAGTTTTCGCTCGCGCCCGTGGCGAAGCGCCTGGCGCAGCTGCTCGGCGTGCAGGTGCCGCTGAAGAAGGATTGGCTGGGCGGCGTGGAGGTTGCGCCCGGCGAGGTCGTGCTGCTCGAGAATGTGCGCTTCAACAAGGGCGAGAAGAGCGACTCGGATGAGCTGGCACAGAAAATGGCCGCGCTCTGCGATGTCTATGTCATGGATGCCTTCGGCACGGCGCATCGTGCCGAAGCCAGCACGCACGGAGTCGCAAAGTTCGCGCCCGTGGCCTGTGCCGGCCCTCTCTTGGTGAGCGAGTTGTCGGCGCTGGAGACCGCGCTCGAGAACCCCGCGCGCCCGCTGCTCGCCATCGTCGCCGGCTCCAAGGTGTCGACCAAACTCACGGTGCTCGAGTCCTTGCTGGGCAAGGTCGACCAGTTGATCGTGGGCGGCGGCATCACCAACACCTTTCTCGCAGCGTTGGGCTTCAATGTCGGCAAGTCGCTGTACGAGCCGGCGATGCTGGACATCTGCAAGCGCTTGCTCGAGCAGTCGAAGAAGCGCGGCATCGTCATTCCGATGCCGAGCGACGTGGTGGTTGCGACGCAGTTCTCGGCCAAGGCGGAGGCCGACGTAAAGCCGGTCGCGCGAGTTTCGGACGAGGAGATGATCCTCGACATCGGGCCGGATTCGGCCGAGGCGATGAGCGCTCTCATCGCCTCCGCAGGCACGATTCTCTGGAATGGTCCGGTGGGGGTGTTCGAATTCGAGCAGTTCGGCGAAGGGACCCGCGCGCTCGCCAAGGCGATTGCGCGCAGCAAGGCGTTTTCGCTCGCCGGCGGCGGCGACACGCTCGCGGCCATCGAGAAATACGGCATCGAGGACAGCATTTCCTACATATCGACGGGCGGCGGCGCATTCCTGGAGTTTGTCGAGGGCAAAAAACTCCCCGCGGTGGAGATCCTGGAACAGCGCGCCGCATGAATGCCCTGCTACGACGCACCAAAATAGTCGCCACGCTGGGTCCTTCCACGGACGATCCGCGGGTCTTATCCGACATCGTGCGTGCCGGCGTCGACGTGGTGCGGCTCAATTTCTCGCATGGCGCTCTCGCCGATCATGCCCGGCGGATCGAGCTCACGCGCGAGGCCGCCAAGCAAGCAGGCCGCTACGTGGGCGTGCTCGGCGATCTTCAGGGGCCGAAAATCCGCATCGACCGATTCAAGACCGGCAAGGTGATCCTGGCCGACGGCGCCGAGTTCACGCTCGACGCCTCGCTCGCCGTCGACGCGGGCACTGAATCGAGCGTCGGAATCGCCTACAAGAGATTGCCGACGGACGTGTTCGCGGGCGATGTGCTGCTGCTGAACGATGGGCAGATCAGCTTGCAGGTCCTCGGGATCGATGGGCCGCGGATTCGCACGCGAGTCCTGGTCGGCGGCGAGCTCGGTAACAACAAGGGCATCAACCGGCAGGGCGGAGGGCTGTCCGCCGGCGCGTTGACCGACAAGGATCGCGAGGATATCCGCACCGCCGCGGCGCTCAAGGTGGACTATGTCGGTATCTCCTTTCCGCGCGACGCCGCAGACATGGAGGAAGCGCGAGCGCTGCTGCGCGAGGCGGGCGGCCATGGGCTCCTGGTCGCGAAGATAGAACGCGCCGAAGCCATCAAGAATCTGGCCGAGGTGGTGCGGGCAAGCGATGGGGTGATGGTCGCCCGCGGCGACCTCGGCGTCGAAATGGGCTACGCGGAGCTCGCCGGCCTTCAAAAGCAGATCATCCTGGAAGCGCGCCATCAAAATCGCGTCGTCATCATGGCGACGCAGATGATGGAATCCATGATCACCAATACGATCCCAACCCGCGCGGAAGTGTCGGACGTCGCGAATGCCGTCATGGACGGGACCGATGCGGTGATGCTGTCCGCCGAAACCGCCTCGGGCAAGCATCCGGCGAAAGTGGTCGAGGCGATGTCCCAGATCATCGTCGGCGCCGAAAAATACCAGGTCGCACACGTGCGCATCAGGCAGCGCAAGAGCGGCTATTTCGGACATACCGACGAGGCGATCGCCGCGGCAGTCATGTACACCGCGAATCACCTGCATGTGAAGGCGATCGTCGCGCTCACCGAGTCGGGGTCGACCTCGCTGTGGATGTCGCGGGTGCGGTCGGACATCCCGATTTACGCATTCACCCGCCACGAAGCGACGCGCTGCCGAGTGACGCTGTACCGGGGCGTTTATCCGGTCGCCTATGACGTTACGGACAAGGGAGAGGCGTTCTATTTCTCGATATTCCGCTCGCTTTTGGACCTCAAGCTGGTGGAAGAGGGCGATTCCATCATTCTGACCAAGGGCGAATTGAGCGGGGTGTCCGGCGGCACCAACTCCATGCAAATTCTGCGCGTGACCCGCAAGTGAGCACTGCAGCGGAATTCCGCGGTACCGACCGGTATGTCGCGACCGAAGAATTGATGGCCGCGGTGAATGCCGCCATGGTCTTGTCGCGCCCGCTCCTGATCAAGGGCGAGCCCGGCACGGGCAAGACGTTGCTGGCGAACGAGATTGCCAGGTCCTTGAACAAGCCTTTCTTCGAGTGGCACATCAAGTCCACCACCAAGGCGCAGCAAGGACTGTACGAGTACGACGCCGTCTCTCGCTTGAGGGATTCGCAGCTCGGCGACCCGCGCGTCAAGGACATCCACAATTACATCGTGAAAGGGGATTTGTGGGAGGCTTTCGACTGCGACCTGCAGCCGGTGCTGCTCATCGACGAAATCGACAAAGCCGACATCGAGTTTCCGAACGACCTGCTGCGCGAGCTCGATCGCATGGAGTTCTACGTGTACGAAACACGCGAAACCGTGCGGGCGAAGCACCGGCCGGTCATCGTGATCACCAGCAACAACGAAAAAGAGCTGCCCGACGCTTTCCTGCGACGCTGTTTTTTCCACTACATCCGCTTTCCGGATACCGCCACGATGACGCAAATCGTCGATGTGCACTTCCCCGGTTTGAAGCGCGAGCTTCTGCATGAGGCGTTGACCGTGTTCTTCAGGATTCGCGAGACGCCTGGCCTCAAGAAGAAGCCGACCACCTCCGAGCTCCTGGATTGGATCAAGCTGCTGGTGACCGAGGACATTCCGCCCGAGGTGTTGCGCAGCGACGACGCGAAAAAGCTCATCCCGCCGCTGTATGGCGCCTTGCTCAAGAACGAGCAGGACGTGCACCTGTTCGAGCAGTTGCTGTTCCTGCATCGCCGGAATGCTCGTTAGATTTTTTTTCCTGTTGCGCAGTGCCGGCATACCGGTATCGATCACCGAACTCTTGACGTTGCTCGAAGCCCTTCAAGCGGGATTGGGCGACCTGTCCGCCGAGCGCTTCTATTCGCTCGCGCGCGCCTGTCTCGTGAAGGACGAGCGCTACTATGACCGCTACGACCGCGTATTCGCGGCGCACTTCAAGGGCGCCGTGGACCTCTACGCTTTGCTGCAGAGGGAACTGCCGGAGGACTGGCTCGCGAAGATGGCGGAGCGAGAATTCACCGACGCGGAGAAGGCGCAGATCGAGGCGCTCGGCGGCTGGGAGAAGTTGATGGAAACGCTGAAGCAGCGTCTGGAGGAGCAGAAGGAAAGGCACCAAGGGGGAAATAAATGGATCGGCACGGCCGGGACATCGCCGTTCGGCGCCCATGGGTTCAATCCGGAAGGCGTGCGCATCGGCCAGGCCGGCGGACGCAACCGAAGTGCCGTGAAGGTTTGGGACAAGCGGGAATTCGCCAATTTGGACGACAAAGTCGAACTCGGCACCCGCAACATCAAAATGGCGCTGCGACGTCTGCGGCGCTTCGCGCGGCGCGGCGCGCCGGACGAGCTGGCGCTCGAGCAAACCATCGATGCGACCGCCCGCTCAGGGGGGTGGCTCGACATCAAGATGCAGCCCGAGCGGCACAACGTGGTGAAGGTGCTGCTGCTGCTCGACATCGGCGGGTCGATGGACGATCACGTGAGGACCTGCGAGGAATTATTTTCGGCCGCTCGCGCCGAGTTCAAACATCTCGAGCACTATTACTTTCACAATTTTCCGTATGAGGCGCTGTGGCGGGACAATCGGCGGCGCTTCAATGAACACATCGGGACCGTCGAAGTCATGCGCACTTACGGCACCGATTACAAACTCATCCTGGTCGGCGATGCGACCATGAGTCCCTACGAGATCACCCAGCCCGGGGGGAGCGTCGAGCATTGGAACGCCGAACCCGGCGCTGTATGGCTCGAGCGCTTGATCAAGCACTATCCGAAGTTCGCCTGGATCAATCCCCAACCACAGTCGCGGTGGCGGCACACCTCCTCGATTGAAATAACCCGCGAGATCCTGGAGGGGCGGATGTACCCGCTGACGCTGGCGGGGCTGGATGAGGCCATCGGGGCACTGACCTAGGCTGCTGCGGCACGGCAGGCGCTTCGACTCGGCGCCGCTTGCGGAACTTAAATCAGTGGAGTTGCTCGATACCTTGGGTCCGGCGTATTCGATTGAATGAGGGAATACTCAATGAATAAGGCACTCAGCATCCTGTTGGCCATTGCGATTGCCGCCGTCGTCGCGCCGGTCGCAAGCAGCCTTCCCAGTCCTCCCCCAGGTATTGCGGAGGGCACCTGGATCCCCATGGGCGAAGCGGCGGGCTTCGTCATCACCGGGTCCGCCGCATCCAATAGCCTGAAAGGCTACTTCATGGCGCGGCGCGAGGGCATTTGGTTTCGAGTCGATTCGACTCCCGACTATGAGGCGCACCCCACGATCTGTCCGAACGCAAGAAGAAACCCGCTTTTCGGGCTTTAAGAGTCAATGTTCACCTACATCTGCCTTGGGACGCGGGATCTTGCGCGCGCAGCGCGATTTTACGATCCGGTCATGGCCACACTTGGGCTGCCTCGCTGTGATGTGTCCGGAGAGCCCGGTTGGGAGGGCGTGATGGGGTGGGGAACATACCAAGAGCACGGCGCCCGGGAGTTGGCGCTCTGGGTTTGCGCGCCGTTCAATGGCGAACCCGCGACCGCGGGAAACGGAACGATGGTCGCGCTCGCGGCGAAATCGTGGGAGCAAGTCGACGCGTTCCATGCGGCGGCGCTTTCACACGGCGGCAGCTCGGAGGGTGCTCCGGGGCTGCGGCCTCACTACCAGCCGGATTTCTATGCGGCCTACGTTCGGGATCCGGACGGAAACAAGCTCGCGGCCGTGTGCCGCGGATTCACCCAGAGGCAAATCCGCAGCCTTGGGCGGGTTTCATGACGGCTTTGCTTGCAACGCCTTCAAGTCGGCAAGCACGATCTGCGAATGGCCTTTGGGGTCCACCGACGCGTAGTGCTTTGCCACCCGGCCTTGCGGGTCGACGATGAAGGTTTCACGGCTGGCGATTTCCATGAGGCCAAGCGCATTGCGCAGCACGCCGTAGGACTTGGCGGTTTCCTTGGTGCTGTCCGCCAGAAGCGTGAACGGCAGACCATGTTCCTCCGCGAAGTGCTTGTGGGACGCCACGTCATCGACGCTGATCCCAAGAATCACCGCACCCACCTTGTTGAAGGCGAAGATGTTGTCGCGAAATTCGCAGGCCTGGGTGGTGCAGCCCGGCGTGTCGTCCTTCGGATAGAAATACAGCACCACCCACTTGCCGCGGTAATCGTTGAGTTCATGCCAGGCGCCGGCCTGATCCTGAAGGCGAAACGCCGGCGCGGGCGATCCGACATCAGGAGTCGCGGCCCACGCCACAGAAGCCGCGGCGAGGCAAGCGCAGTACAATGCGATGGCTGACACAGTCCGCTTTCCAATGCCGAGGTGCTTGGCCATTGAACACTCCGAGTAATCCAGGTCCCGAAAGCCCCACCGGGCAATGGCACATGCATACTAGCATCGTGCCGGTCGCGAGTCCTCAACTCGGCCTGGTGCTGACGGGAGGCGGTGCGCGCTCCGCCTACCAGGTAGGGGTCATCAAGGGCGTCGCGGAACTGCTACGCAGGGGATCCGCGTGTCCGTTTCCCATCATTACCGGAACCTCGGCGGGTGCCGTGAGCGCGATCGCCCTCGCTTCGGATGCGGCGCACTTCAGGCGCTCCGTCTACGCCATCGAGCGGGTATGGCGCGACTTTCGCGTGCACCAGGTATTCAAGGCGGATGCCGTGACCATGCTGAAATCCGGGTTGCACTGGATGCTCGCGTTCATCACCGGCGGGTGGCTGGTGCATCCGCCTCATGCGCTATTCGACAACACGCCGTTGTGGAACCTGTTGCGTGAGCAATTGCATTTCGAGGGGATCCCGCGAAGCCTGTACAAGAGGCACCTGCATGCGATCGGCATTTGCGCCACCTGCTACCAGGATGCGGATTCGGTCACCTTCTACGCCTCGGCATCCGACATTGCGCCTTGGTCGCGGGTGTTTCGCAAGGGAGCGCGGGTACCGCTGACACTGGATCATTTGATGGCCAGTCTGTCGCTTCCCTTCCTGTTCCGCCCCGTCCTGTTGAACGACCAATATTTCGGCGACGGCGCCATGCGCCAAACTTCGCCCTTGAGCCCCGCAATACATCTGGGCGCCAATCGGCTCTTCATCGTCGGAGTCAACGATCCGGTCGCCGCGGGCGCCGCTCCCACCCCGCGCGCCGCCGAACCGAGTTTCGGACAGATGTTCGGTTTCATGCTGGACTCGCTCTTCATGGATACCCTGAATGCGGATCTCGAGCGCATCAGCCGCTACAACGAGGCCAACGATTCGCAGCGCATCGAGTTCATGGTAATGACTCCGTCGCGAGACGTGAACGAGATTGCGCGCCGGCATGCCCGCGAGCTGCCGCGCACCCTTCGCGCCCTGATGCGAATCATGGGTGCGGGCAACAGCGCCGCCAACGCTGCCAGCACCCTATTGCTGAGCTACCTGCTTTTCGAACGCGGCTTCACCCGCGAATTGATCGCCCTGGGATACGAGGATGCGCGCGCGCGCGGCGACGAGATCCGCTCTTTCCTGGCGCTGGAGAACGCCCGTCAATTCCGCACAGTGCCCCGCTGAGCCGGGAGCCTGTCTGTCGCTGCGCGACAGCCTCAGCATTCCTGCAGGGCGTCGTGCCGGGTCAGGACTTGCGGGTAGCTCTTTCGAAAATGTTCGGCGAGCTGTTCGGCAATGTACACGGAGCGGTGCTGGCCGCCCGTGCATCCGACCGCGATGGTCAGATAGCTGCGATCCGCCTGCGCGAATTCGCCGATGCGCCGGTCCAAGAACTCGATCAGATCCGCGAGCATGCCGCGCACGCTGGCATATCCGGCCAGGTACTCGATGACCGGCGGGTCGCGGCCGTTGAGATGGCGCAGGGCATGCTCCCAGTAGGGATTCGGCAGGCTGCGCACATCGAAGACGAAATCCGCATCGCCCGGGATGCCGTGCTTGTAGCCGAACGACTCGAACATGAGCGAGAGGCGTCCCTCCCGCCGGCGGTCGATGCGCTCGCGAATCAACTCGCGCAAGCTGTGAACCCCCATATTGGAGGTGTCGATCACCAGGTCGGCGGCGCTGGTAATCGGTTCGAGCAGCCGTCGTTCGTTGGCGATGGCCTCGCGCAAGCTGACATCGCCTGTGACCAGGGGGTGCTTGCGGCGCGTTTCGGCATAGCGTTTGAGCAGCACTTCGTCGCTGGCGTGCAGGTACATGACCTCGCAACCGATCCCGCTGCGGCGCAATTCTGCGACCAGGGCGGGAATGGTCTCGATTTCGTTGGGTCGATTGCGTGCATCCAGACCGACCGCGGTTCTGGGATAGGTGTCTCCCATGCCGCGGACGGTGTGCGAGATGAAGGGTTTGAGCAGCGCCGCTGGGATATTGTCGACGCAATAGAAATCGATGTCCTCCAGCATATGAAGCGCGACGCTCTTGCCCGAGCCCGAGAGCCCGCTCACGATGATGAGTCGCATCGACACGGGCCGCCCCGAAGCTAAACCGACGAGCGGGCCTTTATCACGTCCTCTGCGTGGTGGTCCGCGGCCTTTTCCTTGTGTTTCTTGACGCACCGGTCGAGTTTGTCGGCCAGAACGTCGATGGAGGCGTACATGTTGGTTTCGGTAGCTTCGGCGTAGATCTTATTTCCACGCAGCGTGAGAGTGGCTTCAGCCTTGTGGCCGAACCTTTCGACGGTGAGCACACAGTGAACATCGATGAGCTGCTCGAAGTGCCGGGAGATGCGCTCGAATTTCTTGATGACGTAAGCGCGTAGCGAGTCGGTAACTTCCACATGGTGGCCGCTGAGATCGAGCTGCATGAGCTTCCTCCTAAGGTTATTATTACGACGCGCGGGCCGCCGCTCGCTTCCGTTCGTTGGACGGAGCGATCTGCATGCCCTCGCGATATTTGGCAACGGTGCGTCTGGCCACCGGTATGCCTTCTTGCGACAAAATTTCCGCGAGCTTGCTGTCGCTCCACGGATTTTCCGGATTCTCCTGTGAAATCAGTTTCTTGATCTTTGCGCGAATGGCGGTCGAAGACATTTCCGTGCCGTCGGCGGCCTCGACATGGCTGGAAAAGAAATACCGGAACTCGAACACGCCGCGCGGCGTGTGCATGTACTTCGCCGTGGTGACGCGTGAAATCGTCGATTCATGCATTTCCACGGCTTCGGCAACGTCCTTTAGAATGAGCGGCTCCATCGCTTCCTCGCCCAATTCGAAGAAACTCGTTTGCCTCTGCACGATGCAGCGCGCCACCTTGATCAAGGTCTCGTTGCGAATTTCGAGGCTGCGCATCAGCCAGCGCGCCTCCTGCAATTGAGTGCGCAACATGGCGTGGTCCGGGGAGCGGGAAATCAAATTTGCGTACCCCTGGTTGACGCGGACCCGCGGCACCGTCGCTTGATTGATTTCGACGATCCAACCGTGCTCGGTGCGGCGCACGAATACGTCCGGAATGACATACTCGGCTTGCACCGGGTTCACCGCAGCGCCCGGGCGCGGATGGCAGGAACGCACCAGGGCCAACGCCATTTCCAAATCGCTTTCACTGCAGCGCAATTGGCGGCGCAACAGCACCAATTGCTGGCCTGCCACGAGATCCAAGTGCTCGAGCGCCACACGAATTGCGATATCACGCGCCGGCGTGTCGGGATGAAGTTGCTTGAGCTGCAGGGCGATGCACTCGCCCAAGTTGCGGGCGCCGACGCCGGCAGGTTCCAGCGATTGGACGGCCGCAAGCACGCGTTCCACATCCGCCGTCGTGGCCTCGATCTCCGGCAGCAAGCTCAGGCGGATATCCTCGAGCTCGTCCTTGAGGTATCCATCATCGGTAATGGCGTCGGTGATGACGCGTGCGATCGCCATGTCGATGGCGGATAACTTGGCGAGTTCGAGCTGTTCGATGAGCTGCTCTTGCAGCGTTTGACCGTGCTGGTCGCTGAAATCGCTGCTGCGATCGTCATCGCCTGACCAGGGGGTCTCCGATGGGCCGCTGGTTTGCTCGCCCCAGGTCTCGTCCGCGATCTCTACTTCGGGCTCTTCGCGTTGCTCGATGGGGGTGTTGGTGCCGTCCAATTCGACATATTTCTCCTCGGCGGGTCCGTCGTCGCGCTCGCGCACGGCATCCGCCAAGACCTCTGCGGTCTCCTCGTCCGCTTCGAGCATCACATTGGTCTCGAGCGTCTCGCGGACGTGCGCCTGCAGGTCGAGCGAGGGTAGCTGCAACAGTCGGATGGCCTGCTGCAGCTGCGGCGTCATGGTGAGCTGCTGCCCGATGCGTAGCTGCAGACTTGGCTTCAACATAGTTCTTTCAAGATCCAAGCCTACAGTTTGAAATCCTGTCCCAAGTACACCTCACGGACCTGCGGGTTGGCAAGAATCTGATCCGCAGATCCGGAGGCAAGGACGGTCCCTTGACTCACGATATATGCGCGTGCACAGATCCCGAGAGTCTCGCGCACATTATGATCGGTAATGAGCACACCGATGCCTTTGTCGGACAAGTGCTTGATTATTCGCTGGATATCGGCTACGGACAGGGGGTCGACCCCGGCAAACGGTTCGTCCAGCAAGATGAATCTGGGATCGGCCGCCAAGGCGCGGGCGATCTCCACCCGCCGGCGTTCGCCGCCGGACAGACTCATTCCGAGGCTGTCGCGGACATGGCCGATGTGCAGTTCGCCCAGCAGTTCCTTGAGCCGGGCAGTGCGCCCCACGTCATCGAGCCCGGGGCGGGTTTCGAGGATCGCCATGATGTTGTTCGCCACGGACAGGCGGCGAAACACCGAGGGCTCTTGCGGTAGATACCCCAAACCGAGCTGCGCCCGCCTGTGCATGGGCAACCGGCTGATGTCGCGGTTGTCCAGGTAAATCTCCCCCTGCTCGCAGCGGGCGAGGCCGACGATCATATAAAATGCCGTGGTTTTGCCGGCGCCGTTGGGTCCGAGCAGGCCAACGACCTCGCCGCTCTCGACTTCCAGCGATAAATCCCGCACTACCTGCCGCGATTTATAACTCTTGGCGAGGTTCAGGGCCCGCAATACGCTCATGGTTTGGGGTTGGCCGGCGGCGTGATGATGATGTGCACGCGCTGGGAACCCTGTTCCGAGCTTTCAGCGACGATGTTCTGAGCGAGCACGTTGTACTTCAGCGACTCGCCGCGAATCTCGTTCTGGCCGTCACTCAACCAGGCGTTCTGGGACAAATGCACCACGCCTTTCGCGACATCGTAATCGATGGTATCGGCGCGCCCCTGCGCCAGTTTTCCGGTCTTTGCGATCGGCTGTTCGAATGCGGCGGGTTTGCCGTGGACGACCGCCTTGGCGAGCAGCTTCCTGGCGAAGGTGATCTCCGCCTCATCGGAGGTCAAGAGCCCCTGATCCATGGTAATTTTTACAGTGCCGCGAAACACCCAGCGGCTGTTGTCGAAATCGAGGCCCGTGGCCTGCGCCAGGTCCGCTGAGACCGACATGTTGCCTTGGGCGATACGCACCCTGCGAAACACCAGATTGTTGTTCTTGTAATCGAGTTCGGAGGACTGCGCATCGAGCGAAATCGCTTGTTGTTCCACGTGCGCCGCAGCGGCGGATGTAGTCGGCAGTGCGAGCGCAAACAGAGCAACAGCTTTAAGGGTGGAAGCGGCCATTCACTTTCGATTCTAGGCGCATCGTGCGCTCTTTCAAATTGGCGGTCAGCCCGTGCGCGGTCAGCGTGTGGTCCGAGAAATCGATCCGCACATCGCTCTTGGTGCTCGCCACGGCATCCTGCAAGTTGTAGCTCAGGGTGTCGGTGCGCACCACCGCCGCGCCGTCGCGGCCGCCGGCTTCGCCCTGCAGGCGCACATTGCCGGTGACGTCGACCACCTTGCCGTCCGGTTGGACGTGTGCGACATCGCCAACCATGACCCATGACTGTCCGTTCGGAGCCTGGTACACGACTCGAATGTTGTAGAGCGCCACCTCGTTGCCATGGTCGATTTGATCGATTCGCTCGGCCTCGATGCGCACGCCCGGATTGCCGTCGAGGTCATAGTCGGTGAGCACGGCGTTTTTTAGGTAGTAGCCCGGCAATTCCGCCTGTTTGGCATCGCTTCTCGCGTGTGGACGGCGCGCCGGCGAACTCAAAATCCAGGTGCTGACGACCAATGCCACGACCGCGAGCACGGTGAAAACTCTGAACAGCATCAACGCCCCCCGGCGCGCGCGCGAAGCACGGCGTCGCACAGCTCGCGCACGGCGCCGCGGCCGCCGTTCGCTTCGGAGACCCAATGCGCGGCGGCCAGCACCACGGGGTGCGCATCCGCGACCGCCCCCGCCATGCCGACCGCGGACATCAGAGGCAGATCCGGCGTGTCGTCGCACAGGCAAGCGCAGTTCAAGGGATCGATGTTCAAACGCTGCGCCAGTCGATGCAGGGCGGCCACTTTGTCGCCGCATGCCTGCACCACGTGCGGCACGCGCAGCTCGCGCATTCGCGCGGCGAGGGCGCCCGAGCGCCGGCCGCTCACCACGGCCACCGCGACGCCCGCGTTCATCAGGAGCTTGATCCCATGCCCGTCGCGCACGTGAAATGCCTTCAGAGTCTCGCCGCGCGACGTGAAATACAAGCGCCCGTCGGTGAGCACGCCATCGACGTCCAGTACGAGGAGTTGTATCCGGGAGAGCGGCGTCGCCTTGCGCGCCTTCAAACGACACCCGCGCGCAATAAGTCGTGCACATTGAGCGCACCCACGATCCGGAGGTCGGAATCGACGACGACCAGGGAGGTGATGCGATGGGTCTCCATCAGATGCACCGCCTCGGCCGCGAGCGCCGTCGGCCGCACGGTCTTCGCGTGGCGGCTCATGACCTGATCCATGCGGGTCGCCCGCAGATCCACCGAAGCGTCGAGTGCGCGCCGCAGATCTCCGTCCGTGAACACGCCGAGCACGTGCATGGCGTCATCGACAATTGCGGTCATGCCGAGGCCCTTGCGAGTCACCTCAATCAGGCCCTCGGCGAGCGTCGTGTGCGCGCGGACCGTCGGAATATCAGCGCCGGTGCGCATCACGTCTTGGACGTGCAGCAGAAGCCGTCTTCCCAAACTTCCCGAAGGGTGCGAGCGCGCAAAATCTTCCTCGGTGAAGCCGCGCGCCTTGAGCAGCGCAACGGCGAGTGCGTCCCCCACGGCCAAGGCCGCGGTCGTTGAGGCGGTAGGCGCCAAATTGAGCGGGCAAGCCTCGGCCGGGACCCCGATGTCGAGGTGCACGGTCGCGACCCGCGCGAGCGCGGAGCTCGAGTTGCCCGTGAAGGCGATCAGCGGCACGCCCAGGCGCGCGATTACCGGCACGATGGTCAAAATCTCATCGGTTTCCCCCGAATTGGACAGGGCGAGCACCACATCATCCCGCGTGATCATGCCGACGTCGCCGTGACTCGCCTCGCCGGGATGCACGAAAAACGCCGGAGTGCCGGTGCTCGCCAGCGTGGCCGCGATCTTTCCGCCGATATGCCCGGATTTGCCCATTCCGGTGACCACGACTCGCCCGCGGCACCCGAGACAAATGCGGCAGGCGCGTGCAAACTCCCACCCCAAGCGCGGTACTTGTGCGCGCAAACCGTCGATCTCGACGGTGAGCGCCTGGCGGCCCAGATCGACGAGGTCATCGTCCGTGAACCCGAGATTCATCCGCGAATGATACCGCGGTTGCAGAATCTCGCGTGGCCGAACGGGTAAGCTTGGGAAATTTCTCGTGGAGATTCTGATGAACCCCGAACAGGTGGCGCAAATGATCGAAGCCGGCTTGGCCGGCAGCAAGGCGCTCGTCAAGAGCGAGGACAACGTGCATTTCGACGCGGTGGTCGTTGCCGCTGCGTTCGCGGGCAAGCGCTCGGTGCAGCGCCATCAATTGGTCTATGGCACGTTGGGGAAGGCCATGGGCAACGAGATCCACGCGCTGGCATTGCAGGTGTTCACGCCGGAAGAATTTGCAGGGCAGGCGCGTGGATAAGCTGCAGATCCAGGGCGGCATACCGCTCGAAGGCGAGATCCGCATTTCGGGCGCCAAGAACGCTACTTTGCCGATTCTCGCCGGCAGCCTCTTGGCCGACGGCCCGGTAACGGTATCGAACGTCCCGCACTTGCAGGACGTCACTACCATGATCGAACTGCTCGGGCGCATGGGGGTATCGGTCACCATCGACGAGAAAATGCGGATCGAGGTCGATGCCTCGACGATCAAGGAGTATTTCGCGCCCTACCAACTCGTCAAAACCATGCGCGCATCGATTCTGGTATTGGGTCCCTTGCTGGCGCGCTTCGGTCATGCCGATGTGTCGCTGCCGGGCGGCTGCGCCATCGGCGCGCGGCCGGTCAATATCCATGTTGCGGGCTTGCAGGCGATGGGCGCCGATATTCACATCGAGAATGGCTACATCAAGGCCCGTGCCGGCCGCCTCAAGGGTGCGCGCCTGGTGTTGGAAACTGTCACGGTCACCGGCACAGAAAACCTCATGATGGCCGCTTGTTTGGCGGACGGCGAGACCGTGCTGGAGAACGCCGCACGCGAACCCGAAGTGGTCGATCTGGCGAATTTCTTGATCGCGATGGGCGCCAAGATCAAGGGCGCCGGCACCGACCGGATCCTCATCGAAGGGGTGGAACGTCTCAGCGGTACGGCCTACGAGGTGCTGCCGGATCGGATCGAGACCGGCACATATCTGGTCGCGGGCGCCATTACCGGGGGGCATGTTCGGGTCAAGAATACTCGCCCGGAACATCTGGATGCGGTCATCGGCAAGCTGCAGGAGGCGGGTGCCAAGGTCGGGGTCGGCGACACCTGGATCGAAATCGACATGCGCGGCCGCCGGCCGGATGCGGTCGACATTCGCACTGCGCCGTATCCGGCTTTCCCGACGGATATGCAGGCGCAGTTTGCCGCGCTCAACACCGTCGCCGACGGCGTCGGCACCATCATCGAAACGATTTTCGAAAATCGCTTCATGCACATGCTGGAAATGCGCCGCATGGGAGCAGAGATCCGCCTCGAGGGCAACACGGCGATCATCAAGGGAGTCGACAGGCTCACCGCCGCACCCGTGATGGCCACCGACCTGCGCGCCTCCGCGAGCCTGGTGCTGGCGGCGCTGGTGGCCGACGGCCGCACCGAAATCGAGCGCATCTACCACATTGATCGCGGCTATGAAGCGATCGAGGAAAAACTGCAGCAATTGGGAGCGAAGATCCGGCGCACGCCGGCGTAGCAGGCTGCGAGGCAAGAGCGCGGTTACTGCGGCTGCACCGCGCGGGTGGGCCGCTCCAGCACCTGCAGCTTGATCTTGTAGGGTTGGCGTCCGTGCTGCCCCTCGAGCTCCACCAGTTCCCCGGGCGGCAGCGCAGCGACGCGGCTGACCAGGTCTTGCGCGCTGCGGACGGGTTGACCCTTCAATCCCGTGATCAAGTC
The DNA here is from genome assembly GCA_035569355.1 of Steroidobacteraceae bacterium. GTDB lineage: Bacteria > Pseudomonadota > Gammaproteobacteria > Steroidobacterales > Steroidobacteraceae > Bog-1198. The sequence goes on along the minus strand of DATMNF010000094.1, from coordinate 9,982 downwards.
GCCGGGCCGCACTCCGGCCTGGAATGCCGGACTGTTCACCAAGATATTCACCACCGTGACGCCGCCTCCCGCAGATATCCCGAGCTGTGCCGCCTGCTCGTCGGAGACGTCCTGGGGCACGAAACCAAGCCAGCCGCGCACGACATGTCCTTTGCTCAGGATTTGTTCCATGACGCCGCGCACGAGATTGACGGGAATTGCAAAACCGATCCCTTCGGGGCCCCCATAGGCGCGGTTCAGCATGGCGGTGTTGATGCCGACCAAATCGCCCTGCGCATCGATGAGCGCGCCGCCGGAGTTGCCGAGATTGATGGCGGCATCGGTTTGAATGAAATTCTCGAAGGTCGCGAGCCCGAGCTGACCTCGGCCGGTGGCGCTCACGATGCCCTGGGTGACCGTCTGGCTCAAGCCGTACGGATTGCCGATCGCGAGCACGATATCACCCACCCGCAATGTGTCCGAGCGCCCCACGGGCATGACGGGCAATTTGGCGATATCGAGATGCAGGATCGCGATGTCCGTGTCGGGATCTTGCCCGACGATCGTCGCTTCGGCGATGCGCCCGTCCGCGATCTGCACTCGGATCGAATCGGCACCGGAAATGACGTGCTGGTTCGTCACGATGGTGCCGGCGGCGTCGACGATGACACCCGACCCCAAGCTGCGTTCAATTCGCTGCCGATAGCTCGGCCAAAAATCGCCGAACAGCTGATTGAGCGCGGGCGTCTGCGTGCGCTCGGTAACGACGCGTGCGGTATAGATATTCACAACCGCGGGCGCCGCTCGCGCCACGGCATCCGCAAAGCTGTGCAGGCTCTCCCCGGGACGGGGCGGTGCGGCCGGCTTGGTCTGCACGGGAACGGCAGTCTTGCCCAATAGCGCGGGCTTCCACCAGACCACGAGAAACGCCGCCGCCAGTCCGACCACCACGGCTCTGATCAAAAAACTCACGACGACGCGAGTGCGCTGCAATTAATATCGCTCCGCGAGCCTTCAGGGAAAACCACTTGTGTATAATGCGCTCCCAATATTCTTTGGGAAACACTGCGGCCAGAGGGGTTTGCGTGAAGATTTGTCAACATTACACAGGCTCCGGGGAACAATCGAATGAATGAAGAGGTTGACCATAGCCGGCGGCGCTTGTTGACGGCGGCTACCGCCGGCACCGGGGTGATCGGCGTTGCCTTCGCGGCGGTTCCGTTCTTGGCGTCGTGGCAACCCAGTGCGCGAGCCAAAGCGCTGGGCGCTCCCGTGGAAGTGGATGCATCGAAGCTCGAGGCAGGGCAGATGCTGAAGGTCGTGTGGCGCGGCCAGCCGGTATTCGTCGTTCGGCGCGCGAAGGGGATCATCGATCATTTGAGCGATCACGACGCCGTGCTGGCGGATCCGAAGTCCGATGATTCGCTCCAGCCCGACTACATAAAATCCAGCGGCGCCGCGCGCGCGCGCAATCCCGAATACTGGGTCGGCTTGGCGGTGTGCACTCATCTCGGCTGTTCGCCCCTGGGCGCTTTCGAAGCAAATAATTCCTTTCAAGTCGCCGGAGCCGACCTGGGCGCGAATTGGCCGGGCGGCTTCTATTGTCCGTGCCACGGTTCGAAATATGACTTGTCGGGCCGCGTGTTCAAGAGCATGCCGGCGCCGAAGAACCTGCCCGTTCCGCCCTACGCATTCGCGGACTCCGCGCGAATCGTGATCGGCGTCGACGACGCCCCCAAGACAGTTTAGCTACGAGAGGTTCAAGCGATGGCCGCAGCACCCGAGTCCGCCGGCAGCAAGACAGGCGGAGGCCTTATTGGCTGGATCGATCAGCGCTTTCCGCTGACTAAATTGTGGAAGGAACAGGTTTCAGAGTACTACGCGCCGAAGAATTTCAATTTTTGGTACTACTTCGGCTCGCTCGCACTCCTCGTGCTGGTGAACCAACTGGTGACCGGGATTTTCCTGACGATGAACTATAAGCCCTCGGCCGCGGAGGCATTCTCTTCGGTCGAATACATCATGAGAGATGTGGACTGGGGCTGGCTGATCCGCTATCTGCACTCGACGGGCGCGTCGGCGTTTTTCATCGTGGTCTATCTGCATATGTTCCGCGCCCTCCTGTACGGCTCGCACCGCAAACCGCGCGAATTGCTCTGGATCTTCGGCTGCCTGATCTTCCTGCTGCTCATGGCGGAGGGGTTCATGGGTTATGTGCTGCCCTGGGGCAACATGAGCTATTGGGGCGCGCAGGTCATCGTATCGCTGTTCGGCAGCCTGCCGTATATCGGCGGCGCGTTGGTCGACTGGATACGCGGCGACTATTACATCGCCGACGCGACTCTCAACCGCTTCTTCGCGCTGCATGTGGCCGCATTGCCGATCGCCCTTATTTTCCTGGTGATCGCGCACCTCATGGCCCTGCACGAAGTGGGCTCCAACAATCCCGACGGGATCGACATCAAGAAGTACAAGGATGCCCAAGGGCACCCCCTCGACGGCATCCCCTTCCACCCCTACTACACGGTGAAGGACCTGGTCGGCGTCGCCGGCTTCTTGCTGTTGTTTTGCGCGGTGATTTTCTTTGCGCCGGCCCTCGGCGGCTTGTTCCTGGAATCGCCGAATTTCGAGCCCGCCAATGTCTTGCAGACACCGCCCCATATCGCTCCGGTGTGGTATTTCACCCCCTTTTACGCCATGTTGCGTGCGGTGCCGTCGTTCATGGGAACGCAGGTCTGGGGCGTACTGGTGATGGGCGCCTCCATCCTGGTGCTGTTCTTCGTGCCGTGGCTGGACCGCTCGCCGGTGAACTCGATCCGCTACCGCGGCCCCGTCTACAAGATTATGTTGACCATATTCACTCTTTCGTTCATTGCCCTGGGAATCTGCGGCTTGAGACCACCGGCGGGCATCTATCCGACGGTGGCCAAAGTCTGCACGGTTTTGTACTTTGCCTTCTTTTTGCTGATGCCCTGGTACACGAAGTTCGACAGCGTGAAGCCGGTGCCGGAAAGGGTCACAGGACATGCTTAAAAACTGGCTATTGATCGGATTTGCAGCCTTTTCCGCCGGCACCGCCATGGCCGAGGAAGGAGGTATCGCGCCGCTCGAGTCCGGCACGGATATCAAGAACGTCGGCTCCTTGCAGCGCGGCGCACGTAATTTCATGAATTACTGTTCCGGCTGCCATTCCCTCACGTACTTGCGTTACAACCGGATGGCGGCGGACCTCAAAATTCCCGAATCCGAACTTCCCAATTTGATGTTCACCTCGGACAAGGTGTTCGATACCATCAACTCCGCTATGCCGAAGGACGCGGAAAGCTGGTACGGCAAGCAACCGCCGGACCTCTCGCTCATGTGCCGAGAGCGCGGCGTGGACTACTGCTATTCGTTTCTCAAGGGCTTTTACGTCGATAAGACCCGGCCTTGGGGCGTGAACAATCTGTACCTTCCCGGCGCTGCGATGCCGCATGTGCTCGCGCCCTTGCAGGGTCTGCAAAAGGCGGTCTTCAAGAACGAACCCGACGATCGCGGCAGCGCCAGAATGGTATTGGCCGGCGTCGAATCAATGACCCCGGGCGCCCTGAAGCCAGAGGAGTATGATCAATTCGTCCGGGACATCGCGAATTTTCTCGATTATGCCGCCGAGCCCATCAAGGCGAAACGCGAATCGATGGGCGTTTTTGTGATGCTATTCTTGCTGGTGTTCTTTGTGTTCGCCTACTTGCTGAAGAAAGAGTATTGGAAGGACGTACACTGACGCAGCAGCGGGGACTCCCGTTTGTCTTTGACCGGGTGCCTGTCTGAGTAATCCACGCGGCTCACGTGGAGTGCTCAGACAGGCCCCTTGGAGATCGCGTTAGTGGCACGTCGCTCGGTGATGACACTGTTTTCCGCGCCGGCTGACCCTTGGAGTCACCGGACGCGCATAGTGCTTGCCGAAAAGGGAATCGCGATCGAATTGGTCAATGTCGACTTGAACGACTTGCCGGAAGACCTGCTTGACCTCAATCCGTATCACAGCGTGCCCACCCTGGTCGATCGCGACCTGGTGCTGTACGACTCGCGCGTCATCATCGAATACCTGGACGAGCGTTTCCCTCATCCGCCGCTGATGCCCATCGATCCCGTGACCCGAGCGCAATTTCGAGTGGCTCTGTATCGAGTGGAGCGCGACTGGTACGCCTTGGCGCGCGACATAGAGTTGGATCCGCAGAGCAAAACGGCGGCCCACAGCCGCAAGGTGCTGGGCGAAGCGATTTGCGCGAGCGCGGAGGTATTCAAGGCGAAGCCGTTTTTTCTCAGCGATGAGTTCTCCTTGGTCGACGCCAGCATCGCCCCCATCTTGTGGCGTCTACCGAGCTACGGTATAGATCTGCCCGCGCAAGCTCAGCCCATCATGAAATACATGCATTCGATATTCGCGCGTCCCACGTTTCGCTCTTGTTTGAGCGAGGCCGAGCGGGGGATGCGACATTGAAGCCGCGGCGCCCATACCTGTTGCGTGCCTTGCACGAATGGATCTCCGACAGCGGGGAGACGCCGCACATCGTGGTCGATGCCGGAGCCGAAGGTGTGACCGTGCCCCGTCAATACGTCAAAGACGGCAAAATCGTCCTCAATGTGAGCTTCTCGGCGACGCAGATGCTGAAATTGGGCAACGATTTCGTGAGCTTCGAGGCCCGCTTCGGCGGCGTTGGGTTCGCCGTGCAGGTCCCGGTACGGGCCATCTTGGGGATTTATGCGCGTGAGACCGGCCAAGGGATGATTTTCCCCGAGGGCGACGCGGATCCCGATCCCACGGATGGACCGCCGGCGGCGACGAGCGCCGCCGGGAAAGCGGGTCCTGCCGCGCCGAAACGCCCGAAATTGCAGGTCGTCAAGTAGCGCAGCCTCGACGCGTGACGCAAAAGATCCAAGGCTGCGTGGCGCTCGTGACCGGCGCCAATCGAGGTCTCGGACGGACCTATTGCGAAGGACTTCTGCGCGCCGGAGCCAAGAAGATCTATGCGGCCGCACGTGATGCGGCAAAGATCTCCATGAATCACCCGACGCTCGTCCCGCTGCGTCTCGATGTCACCGCACCCGATGACATCGCCGCGGCAGTTGACGCTTGCGCCGACATCACTCTGCTCGTCAATAATGCCGGCGTGCTCGACAACTCGCCGATGCTGGCGTGCGCCGCCGAAGCGGCGGCGCGCCACGAGATGGAGACCAACTTTTTCGGCCTGCTCGGCATGATCCGCGGCTTTGCACCGGTGCTTGCAAAAAACGGCGGGGGGACGATCGTGAACGTGCTGTCGGTCGCGAGCTGGTTTGCGAATCCCTTCATGGCGACCTATTGCGCCTCGAAGGCCGCCGCGGAAATGCTCACGCACGCCATCCGAATGCAGTTGCGCTCTCAAGGGACCGATGTGGTGGGTGTATATGCGGGGTACATCGACACGGACATGGCGGCTCATGTGCGCCATCCCAAGACGAGCCCCGAGCAAGTGGTCGAGCGTACCTTCGAAGGCGTGGAGAATGGGCAGGAAAGCGTGTTCGCAGACGAACGCGCCGTCGACGTCGATGCAAGGGTTCGGCTGGAGCGCGCCGCCTTTTACGCCGAGCTTCTTGAGCGTTGGGTCGATGCTCAAGCGCGAAACGCGTCTTTGATCCAAACGATGCGGGGCGTGCCACCGGGCGATCCTTCCACGCCCACCACGTCGAAGCGCACCAGATGAGCGCGCCACTCTGCGTGCCGCTGCAGGAAGAAGCGTGCGGCACGGAGGATTTTGCGCCGCTTGCGCCGGTCGACCGAGGCCAGCGCGCCGCCGAAATCGGCGCGAACTCGCTGGCGCACCTCGACGATCGCCAGCACGGGCCCGTCCAGGCAGACCAAATCGAGCTCGCCGGCTTTGCAACGCAGGTTCTGCGCCACGAGCTTTAGTCCCTGCGTCTCGAGGTGCTCGGCGGCGAGCCGCTCCGATGCGGCACCCCGATGCTGGCGGGAGTCTGTGGACACGCAAGAAGATTGCACCGGCGGCGCCGCGGACTTCACTCCGGATATATGGCCTGTTCGTGGCAAAATGGTCCGAGGCCGAAGAAATCCATGAGCCCTTCGGGGAGGTTCGAGAATGAGCGCGTCGCTCCTGGCAGAATGGGACAACTTCTACGTCATCACCGGCTCATCCGCGGGAGGACTCACCGGCTTGACGTTCGTCGTCATCGCGCTGTCCGCCGAGGCGAAGCGCGTCAACCCGTCGGGCCTGCGCGCGTACGTCACGCCCACCATCGTTCATTTTGGCGCCGTGCTGCTGCTGTCGGTCTATCTCAGCGTGCCGCACCATAGCGTCCTCAGCTTGAGTGTCGGTTTGGGCGCGCTGGGCGCGGCGGGAGTCGTGTACGTGGCATCCGTCGGCCGAAGCATCGCGCATCTCGCGAGCGACTACGTTCCCGTGCACGAGGATTGGATCTGGAATGCCGTTTTGCCGGCGGTCGCCTACGGCACTCTCCTGGCCGCGGCATTTCTCGTATGGGACCGGCCCAACTTGAGCATCTACGGGGTTGCGGCGGTCTCGGTGCTGCTGATGTTCGTCGGCATTCACAACTCGTGGGACGTCGCCGTGTGGAACACCGTGCGCAAGCAAAAAGATTCGACGTAGCGAAGCGCTCGGCTTGGTGCGCGACCACGCAGCGAAACGGCAGCTGTCGGAATTCGACGACATTTTACATTTGCCGGCGTTGGTCTAAAATTTTTTCCCCATGGCGCACACTTTCGAAAATGTAATGCATCAGCTGCAACTCGGCGAGGAGCTGATCGCGGCCGGAGTCGACGAGATGTTTCGCCGCTGGCAGAAGCATTCGGCAACGGTCATCGGCAAGTTGTGCGCGCCGGCGGACCGTTGGCAGGCCGTGCTCCGTCAGATGCAGGCTCCGGTGAATTTCGCCGATATCCTGCGCTCGCGAACCTTGATCTAGATTCGCGTCGAGCCCGCGCTTCGCGCCTCGGCTCAGCGCAACCGTGGCGAATGGCTATAGGCCGCTGGGCTCTCCATTGCGGATCTGCGCCCACTCCAGGTCGCGGCGCACTCTATTGTGGTCGTCGAGGTGCAATTTCCCCGTCACCCCGGAGATCTCGCCCCCTTCAACGGGAGTTTTGGTGCGCAGCGCGGGCAACAGGCGATAGGCATCGAAACCAAACGCGTAGAGGCGGTCGCGGCGTTGGGTCCGAGCGGGCCACGCCGCGCGAACGCCGTCGCGAATCTGCACGGTCACCGGATCGTTTGCCACCATCCACGGCATGTCCGGGAACAGCATGCCGTCGAGATCGCTGTTAGCGGTGGGATCCGGCTCAAAGCTGTCGGACGTCGAGTACACCGGCACATCCCCGGCGTAGTGGAATTTCAGCTGCGGCAGGATCTGGCGGGCGATTCCGGCGCTGCCGGCGGCCACGAATACGAAGGCGGCATCCGTGCGGTGAGTGGATGGCTCGCCCTTGACGACGTGCACCTGCAGTACCTGCTTGATGATGTCTGAGAAGTCCACTTGAGACGTCTCGAACTGCTGGCTGTCGAGGAGCGTTCCCCCGAGATGCGATAGCTCATCGACAAAGGCGGCCGCAACCCGCTTGCCCCACTCGCTGCTCGGCACGATCGCGACGCCGTTCAGCCTGCCGTCCGCCGCGACGCGACGCGCGACGATGCGCGCCTCGTCCTCCGGCGAGAGTGCAAACTGATAGAAATTGCGCGGTGCGCTAATTGCATCGCCCAGAAAATTTAGCGCAAGCACCGGAGTATTGCCGCTCAAGGGCGCCACCGCGGCAACGTCCTCCTTCGTGAGCGGGCCGACGACGAAACCGGCGCCTTCCGACAGAGCGCGAGAGTAGGCGCTGCCCGCCGATTCGGTGGCAACGTCGTAAATTCTCAAGCGCGGGCGGCTCGCCGGTTCCTGTTCGAGGTAAGCGGCCACGAAGCCGTCGCGCACCGCCACCCCGACGGCTTCGGCGCGCCCCGATAGCGGCAAGAGCAACGCGATCTGATCGGGAAATTCCGTCGCCGCCGCGATCTCCGTCGACGCCATCGCGAGCACGCTCTGGTTCGCCGGATGCTGTGGAAAGAGGCGCCTCCAGTTCGCCAAAGCGGCGGCCGCGCGCATCGGATCGCGGGCGAGTCCGACCGCGACCGGTCCCAATTGCAGCCAGCCGACGATGACCGGGTCGGTATTTGGGGGCGGGCTCAACGGCTGACCGCGCTCCGCGGCGCTGCGAATGCGGCTGTAGAGTTCCGCGCGGTTCGCACCCAGGCTGACGGGATCGCTCAGCCAGCGCTCGCGCTCGACCAGCGCGCGCGTGCCTTCGAGCGGATGTCCCGTGAGAAACGCGCTGCGCCCGCGGATCCACCAATAATTCTGCGCCTGGTCGGCGGACGTCGGTACCGGGATCTGGTCCAGCTCGCGAATGGCGCGGGCGCCGTCGTTTTCGGCGAAAGCGATCTCAGCGGCCACCAGCGCGCGCGCGGCCGGCAGCCGCGTGCGTGCCTCCGGGGCCGCCGCGAACGCTCGTTTCGCGGCTTCGATATTGCCCGCGGCCAGCCATTGCTCGGCGCTCAGCAACTCGTAGTTGTCGTGCTCGGCAGGCTGCAGGTCGGCGAGCTCGGCGTAGGCTTGGGCCGCGTCGGCGTGCTTGCCCTCTTGGCTCAAGCGCACCGCACGCTCCTGCCGCTCCTCCGGGGCCTGTTCCGGCTTCACCAGGCTGCAGGCGGCCAATATCGCCGTTACGGTAAGCGCCGCGCACAGCGGCAGCCGTGGACGTCGAGAGATCGCTGCCATACCCTTCCGCTCCTGGATCATCGAACAGGCACGAGTATAGTGGCTTACGAACCCGCAGGGCGGCTCTATGTCGTTGCGACGCCGATCGGCAATTTGGGCGATTTCTCCGCGCGTGCGCGCGAGATATTGCAAACCGTTTCGTTGATTGCGGCGGAGGACACTCGGCATACCGGGCTCCTTTTGAAGCACTTCGGCATCGAAACGCCGCAGGTTTCTTTGCACGATCACAACGAACATCAACGCACCGGCGAAATTCTCGAGCGGCTTCGCCAAGGCGCCGCGATCGCTCTGGTGAGCGATGCCGGAACGCCCGCCGTCAGCGATCCAGGCTTCGAGTTGGTGCGTGCGGCCGCGGCCGCCGGCATCGAGGTCGTTGCGATCCCCGGTCCGTGCGCAGCGATCGCTGCGCTGTCGATCGGCGGCATGCCGACGGACCGCTTTTGCTTCGAAGGTTTTTTGCCGGCTCGCGGCGCGGCGCGCCGCAAACGATTACAAGCGCTGGCAACGGAGGTGCGCACCATGGTGATATACGAAGCGCCGCACCGTGTACGCGAGACCCTGGAGGATTGCATCGGGGTTTTCGGCGCCGAGCGCTACGCGACGGCGGCGCGGGAGATCACCAAGGTGCATGAAATGACCTACCGCGGCCCATTGCGCGAGCTCAGTGCGCGCGCCGGTGCAGACCCTGATTTCGGCCGCGGCGAAATCGTGCTGATCATCGCGGGAGCGCCGCAGGCTTCGGAGGAAGGCGATCGCGGCGCCGATGGGCACGGCGGCAGCCTCGACCGTGTGCTCAAGGTTCTGCTCGGGGAATTGCCTCTCAAACAGGCGGCGAGCCTGGCCGCGAAAATCGCCGAGGTTCGCGACAACGAGGCCTACAAACGGGCGTTGCACCTCAAACAGGATTGCGGAGGCAGGATGCCGTAGCAGACGCCGCAGGCGCCCATAGGGGGAGGGCCCAGGATGGGCCCGACTCAATCCGCCTCGCATTCGTAGCCATACCTGCGTATGGTGCACCCCGAGAGTCGGCCAGGCAGTCGCTGTGTGCGCGTGCACATGGAGGAAAGTCCGGGCTCCACAGGGCAGGGTGCCAGGTAACGCCTGGGGGGCGCGAGCCCACGGAAAGTGCAACAGAAAGATACCGCCTACGTGCCGCGCAAGCGGCGCCGGCAAGGGTGAAATGGTGCGGTAA
>DATMNF010000093.1:0-5391 GCA_035569355.1 Steroidobacteraceae bacterium | reverse complement strand
AGGCGCCGCCGAGTCGCGCAGCGCCGAATACCCGGCTCGGTTGGATCTGGAACTCGGCGTGATTTGTTCCATGGGATTCGCCGGGTATTTTCTGATCGTGGCGGATTTCATCCGCTGGGCACGGGAGAACGGCGTGCCCGTCGGGCCCGGCCGCGGCTCCGGAGCGGGCTCGCTGGTCGCCTACGTCTTGGGCATCACCGACCTGGACCCGATCGAGCATGACCTCTTGTTCGAACGGTTCTTGAATCCCGAACGCGTGTCCATGCCCGATTTCGACGTCGACTTCTGCATGGAGGGCCGCGATCGAGTCATCGAATACGTCGCCAACAAATATGGCCGCGAGCGCGTTTCGCAAATCATCACCTACGGCACCTTGGCAGCCAAGGCGGTGGTGCGCGATGTCGGCCGGGTCCTCGGACACAACTACGGCTATGTGGACAAGATCGCCAAGCTGATTCCGTTCGAGATCGGCATCACGCTCGACAAGGCGCTCGAACAGGAAGAGGAGCTGAAGCGGCTCTATGAGGGCGATTCCGATATCCGCGAGCTCATCGACCTGGCCCGAAGTCTCGAAGGCCTTGCGCGCAACGCGGGCACGCATGCCGGCGGCGTGGTCATTGCGCCGTCGGTGCTCACCGATTTCACTCCCCTGTACTGCGAAGAGGGCAGCACGACGCCGGTGACGCAGTTCGACAAGGACGACGTCGAGGCCGCGGGGCTCGTGAAATTCGACTTCTTGGGACTGCGCACCCTGACCATCATCGATTGGGCGGTACGCGACATCAATGGATCGCGCGCCCTGGCGCGTGAAGAACCGCTCGTCATGAGCGCACTGCCGATGGACGATGCGGCGACCTTTGATCTGCTCAAGAGCTGCAAGACCACGGCGGTGTTCCAGCTCGAGTCGCGCGGTATGAAGGATCTGATTCGCCGCCTGCAGCCCGACCGATTCGGCGACATCGTGGCGCTGGTGGCTCTGTTTCGCCCTGGTCCGCTGCAATCGGGCATGGTGGAAGATTTCATCGCGCGCAAGCACGACACCAGCGGCGCCACCATCGATTACCTGCACGCCGATTTGAAGCCGGTGCTGGCGGCGACCTATGGCGTGATCCTGTATCAGGAACAGGTCATGCAGATTGCGCAGATTCTTGCCGGCTACACGTTGGGCGGAGCGGATCTTCTTCGGCGCGCGATGGGCAAGAAGAAAGCCGAGGAAATGGCGAAGCAACGCTCGGTATTCGTGGGCGGCGCGGTGGCGCGCGGCGTGCGCGAAGCGCAGGCCACGCATATTTTCGACCTCATGGAGAAATTCGCCGGCTACGGTTTCAACAAATCGCACTCCGCGGCGTATGCGCTGTTGTCGTACCAGACGGCTTGGCTCAAGGCGCATTATCCAGCCGCCTTCATGGCGGCGGTCCTGTCCTCGGATATGGACAAGACCGATAAGGTGGTCACGCTGATCGACGAGTGCGCCAGCATGGGCCTCACCGTCCAGCCGCCCGACGTGAACGAGTCGGTGTATGCGTTTCGGGTGTCCGGTCCCATGAGCATTCGTTACGGCATGGGAGCCATCAAAGGCGTCGGCGCCTCGGCCGTGGAAGCCATCATCGAGGAGCGCACCGCCGACGGGCCGTTCGAAAGTCTGCCGGACCTGTGCCGGCGCATCGATTTGCAGCGGGTGAATCGGCGAGTGTTCGACGCGTTGATTCGTTCCGGCAGCCTGGACCGGATCGGGCCGAATCGGGCCACGCTGACCGCGGAACTCGATCGAGCGATGCATCTGGGCGAGCAGAATTCGCGGGCGATGAGCGTCGGTCAGGTGGATTTGTTCGGCTTGAGTGCTGCGGCTTCGAACGGCGCGGTGCCGGATTGGACCGAGTCGCAGCGTTTGGCGGGCGAGCGCGAGACTCTGGGTCTGTTCCTGAGCGGACATCCAATCACTCCTTACGAGCCGGATTTGAAATTCCTGGTGAGCGCGCGTCTCGCCGATGTCGGCGGTCCGAGGCCCGCGGTGCCGGCCGACGGCATGCGCAGCTGGTCCGCCGGCAAGGCGACGACCGTTGCCGGCCTGGTTCTCGAGATCCGGCGCCGGCCGAACCGAGTCACGCTGATCCTGGATGATCGAAGCGCACGGCTCGAGGTCAGCCTGTACGAAGAGATCTTTCAGCAGCACCGCGACATCATCGTCAAGGATGCGATTCTGATCGTCGATGGTACTCTGCGCTTCGACGATTTCATCGAGGCGTGGCGCCTGCAGGCCAAATCTCTGATGGACATCGACCGCGCACGCGAGCGTTACGCGCGCCGCCTGTGGCTGCGTTGGCCCGCCGAATTCGACGGATCCCAGGGCATGAATCGATTCGAACAGATGCTCAAGCCCTACTTGCGCGGTCCCTGCGGCGTGAGCGTGTCCGTCAACCGGCCCGATTACACCGGCCGGCTCAACTTGGCTGACACCTGGTCGGTGCATGCATCCCGGGCCTTGCTCGATAAGTTGACGGATGTAGTTGGGCGGGAGGGCTGGTATTTAGTGTATGGTCCGCGCAATGATGTGCGTGGCGAGGAAACGTCTTCATGGCGATGAATTTTCTAGAATTTGAACAGCCAATCGCGGAGCTGGAAGCAAAGATCGAGGAGCTGAAATTCCTGGGCAAGGACCAGAGCGTCAATATCACGGAAGAGATCAAGCGCCTGCAATCGAAGAGCCGGGCGCTGACGACCAGTATCTTTGCGAATCTCACCCCCTGGCAAATCACCCAACTCGCGCGTCATCCTCAGCGCCCGTACACGCTCGATTACGTGTCCATGATTTTCACCGACTGGCATGAATTGCACGGTGATCGCATGTACAGCGATGACCTCGCCATCGTCGGGGGCTTGGCGCGGCTCGAAGGCACGCCTGTGATGCTGATAGGCCATCAGAAGGGGCGCGACACCAAGGAGCGCGTGCGGCGCAACTACGGCATGCCCAAACCGGAAGGGTACCGCAAGGCGCTGCGTCTCATGCGGATGGCCGAGCGGTTCCGCATTCCGGTGGTGACCTTGATCGATACGCCCGGCGCGTATCCCGGCATCGGTTCGGAAGAGCGCGGACAGAGCGAGGCCATCGCGCGCAACTTGTTCGAAATGTCCGCCTTGGCGGCGCCGGTCCTGAGCGTGGTGATCGGCGAGGGCGGTTCGGGCGGAGCGCTCGCGATCGGAGTGTGCGATCGGCTCGTGATGTTGCAGTTCAGCGTGTATTCCGTCATCTCGCCTGAAAGCTGCGCGTCGATTCTGTGGAAGAGCACGGAAAAAAAGGAAATTGCGGCCGATGCCATGGGCGGCACGGCGGAGCGGCTGAAGAAGCTCGGGCTCGTCGACGAAGTCCTCAAAGAGCCGCACGGCGGTGCGCATCGCGACCCGCAGGCCATGGCCGAGGTCGTCAAGCAAAGCATGATCAAGCATCTGGCCGAACTGCGTAATCAACCCGTGACGCAGCTGCTCGATGCGCGGCAAGCTCGGCTGCGCGCATTCGGTGTGTTCGGCTCCTAGGGCGCCAAGCCCGACGCCATGCGCTATTCCGCCGCTGCTCTGCGCGCGGTCCTTGACGCCCACGCTCCCCCCGGCGTCACGGGGCTCGTGGTGGCCCTGAGCGGCGGAGCGGACTCGGCCAGCTTGTTGGCCGCGGCCGCCGGCTTGGGCACTTCGTTCCGCGGCCTGAAGCTGCGCGCTCTGCATGTCGACCATGGCCTGCAGAGCGCGGCGGCCTCCTTTCGCGAGGCCTGTGCGGCCCTGTGCGCCGCGCTCGATGTTCCTTTGACCATCATTGCCGTCGATGTTCAAGCACGGGCCGGCGAATCGATCGAGGCGGCTGCGCGCGAGGCGCGCTATGCGGCGCTGAGCGAGGTGCTCGAGCCGGGCGAATGCCTGTTGACCGCTCATCACAGTGAAGACCAGGCCGAAACGCTGTTGCTGCAAGTTTTGCGCGGAGCGGGTTTGAGAGGCGCATCGGCCATGCCTGTCTGCCGGCCGCTTGGGCTCGGTTGGCACCTGCGGCCGGTGCTGGAGGTGCCGCAGCATGAACTCCTTGCCTTCGGCGCCGGCATGCTCGGTGATCACGTGGCGGATCCCATGAATCAGGATTTGCGTTTTGACCGAGGGTATCTGCGCCAACGAGTGTGGCCGCTGATCAAAACGCGATGGCCCGGGGCGAGTACCACACTGTCGCGCGCCGCCCGGCACGCGGCCGAGGCGCAAGAGTTATTGGATCGCTCGGCCGCATCTTCGTTGAGTCGACTGCGCGACGGCGAGGCGCTTTCCGTGCCGGGTCTGCGGGCGCTCTGCGCGCCGGATCGAATCAATGCCCTGCGCTTCTGGCTGTTCGAAGCGGGCGTCGAGGCGCCAACCACGGCGCGCTTGAAGGAGGCCTTGCGGCAAATTCTCGATGCGCAAGCGGATCACTTGCCCTGCATCGTCTGGGGCAACGTCGCCTTGCGGCGCTATGGTCAGAGAGTGTTCTTGACGCAATCCCGCGTGCCGCGCCTGCAAGGGACGCTGCGCTGGCCGAGAGGGCCCGAATCGCCGCTCGATCTGGGCCCGGACCTCGGAGAATTGCGCTGGGCGGCGCGAACCGGCGGGCTCGACGCGCGGCGCCTGCCGCAAACCCTCACCGTACGCCGGCGCGAGGGCGGCGAAACCCTCAAGCCCGCAGCGCAAGCCAAGACTCAGAGCCTGCAGCATCTCTGTCAGTCGCATGGCGTGCTGCCCTGGATGCGCGATGCGCTACCCCTGATATTCGCGGGCGATGCCTTGATTGCGGTTGCGGATCTCTGGACGGACGCGCGCTGGTGCACGCCATCAGGCGAACCCGGATTGGGCATTGTCTGGCGGCAGGCGCCGATGATTGTTTAGGAGCCTGTCCGTTCCACGCGGCTCAGGTGGAACAGACAGGCTCCCAAACGCCGCTTCGAGGTTCCACGCGGCCACGTGGAACACTCACACAGGCTGAACTCGAGGTGGGCCCGTAAGTAGATTGTCGCAAGCCTCGTGTTCTGCTAACCTGAATTCCCGTCGAATTCCCGTTGTTTCCTTTTGAACTTTTTTGGGCGCTCGCGCGCTTCCCTTTGCGTGAGGCCTCAGAGCTCGGCGGTGATACATGACTCGATTCGTTTTCGTCACCGGCGGCGTCGTTTCCTCGCTGGGCAAAGGCATTGCGTCCGCATCGCTGGGAGCCATCCTCGAGGCACGCGGGCTCAAGATCAGCATGGTAAAGCTCGATCCCTACATCAATGTGGATCCCGGCACCATGAGCCCATTCCAGCACGGCGAGGTTTTCGTCACCGCCGACGGTACCGAGGCAGATCTCGATCTGGGCCATTACGAGCGCTTCGTGCGCATGACCACCGGCCGCAA
>DATMNF010000092.1:0-16342 GCA_035569355.1 Steroidobacteraceae bacterium | reverse complement strand
ATGATGCTGCAGCGATGATTCAAGCGCTGAAAGAGCTGCTCGAGCATCCGGCGACGATTTTTATACCCAAGGTGAAAGTCAAATGACCGCGCAACCCCAACGACCCGCATTCGGCACGTTGTTGACCTCCCACATGGCCGTGGCTAGCTACAAGGAAGGCCGCTGGAGCGAGAGCGAAATCAAACCGGTCGCCCCGATCGAACTCAGTCCGGCGGCGCACGTGCTGCACTACTCGAGCACTTGCTTCGAGGGATTCAAGGCATTCCGTCGCGCCGATGGATCCGTGCACGTCTTTCGCATGGATCGTCATATCCTAAGGATGCGCCAGAGCGCGCGCCAACTCGTGCTGCCGGAACCCGATGCGAGACAGCTCGCCGACATGGTGCGCGCGGTGATCGTCCGCTGCCGCGACGCGGTTCCGGAGGCTCCGGGCGCACTGTACTTGCGGCCCATCATCTTCGGCACGACTGCAAACATCGGCGCGGCCGCGACGCCCGCCGCCGAAGCCTCGCTGATCGTGCTCGCGAGTCCCGTGTGGGATTATTTTTCGGGCGGCGCGAAGCCGCTGCGCATTCTGGTCGACGATGAGAACACGCGTTCGGCGGCGCAAATGGGAATGGTCAAGACCGGCGGGAATTATGCCGCCGCCTTGGGTCCCACCCTGAGTGCGCGGGCGAAATATCAAGTCGATCAAGTTCTGTTCTGCCCCGGCGGGCAAGTGCAGGAGACGGGCGCGGCGAACTTTGTGCTGATTCGCGATGGGGAACTCTTGACGCGTAGCCTCGACAGCACTTTCTTGCATGGAGTCACGCGCGATTCGCTGCTCACGCTCGCGCGCGACCTGGGTTACAAAGTGTCGGAGCGCGTCTTTGACGTGGGCGAGATGCTTGCGTGGGTGAAATCCGGCGAAGCCGCGTTATCGGGGACGGCGGCGGTACTCGCGGGTGTCGGCACTCTCATTTACCGCGGCACCGAGCATCAGGTGGCAGGCGGAGAAGTCGGACCGATCACGCGCAGCCTTCGGGCGCAGCTGGTGGCGATTCAACAGGGCGAGGCGCTGGATCGTCACGGCTGGCTGGAACGCGTCTAGGGGCCTGGCTGAGTATTGCGCCCGGAATACTCGGATGGCCTCCTAGTACTCTTCGCGATCCTCTTCATCGTCTAGATCTTCGTCGTCGTCATCGTCATCGTCTTCGTCTTCGTCCCAGTCGTCGTCCTCATCTTCGTCCTCTTCGGCATCTTTCTCGGCCTTGGAGCCCGACCAGCCCTCCGGCTCGTCGGTTAGCTCCAGGTCGAGTTCCGCCCAGCCGTCGACGTCGAACTCCTCGATATCGCCGTCGAGATGTTGAATCTCAACGATTTCTCGGTCTTCATCCACTTTGAGCACTTGGAACGTTTCCTCGTTTTCCAAGTCCTCATACCACTGCCCGACGGTCGGTTCGTACTCTCTACCCACGGATCACCTTTCCTGGAACTGCCGGCGCTGGTTCGGCAAGCGAATATTAGGGGAGGCCGCTTGGTCAAGTAAATGGCAATATTATGATCCTATGACAGTCGCAGACCGTAAAGCCATCGCACGCCGCTTGACCGAAGCAAAACGCGTGGTCGTCAAAGTCGGGTCGGCTTTGCTGGTCGACACCGAAAAAGGCCGCTTGAATCGCGGCTGGCTCGAGAGCTTTGCCGCGGATGTGGCCGCCGTTCGCAAGCGCGGCCAAGAGATCATTCTGGTGTCCTCGGGTGCCATTGCCTTGGGCCGGCGCCACCTGGGATTGGGTGCCGGGAAACTCAAGCTCGAGGAGAGCCAGGCGGCGGCGGCCGTAGGGCAAATCCGCCTAGCCCACGCCTACAAGGAACTGCTCGAGGCGCACGAAATCACCGTCGCGCAAATTTTGTTGACCCTGGGCGACACGGAGCAGCGCCGCCGCTATTTGAATGCGCGGGGCACGTTGAACACCCTGCTGGCCTTGGGCGCGGTGCCGGTGATCAACGAGAACGACACCGTGGCGACCACCGAAATCCGCTACGGGGACAATGACCGGCTTGCGGCGCGCGTTGCGCAAATGGCGGGTGCGGATTGCCTGATCTTGCTGTCCGACATCGATGGGTTGTACACGGCCGATCCGAGCGTCGATCCCGACGCCGAGTTCATCGGGCGTGTCCTGGAAATCACACCCGCGATCGAGGCCATGGCAGGTGGAGCGGGTAGCGACATGGGTTCGGGCGGCATGCAAACCAAAATTGCTGCGGCCAAAATTGCGATGGGTGCGGGGTGCCATTTGTGCATCGCCAAGGGGGCCGTGCAGCATCCGTTGCAGCGCATTGAGGAGGGCGCCCGTTGCACCTGGTTCGTACCTTCCTCAACCCCGATGGCGACCCGCAAGCAATGGATTGCCGGCACGTTGAGGCCGGCTGGCGCCATCGTGGTCGACGATGGAGCGGTGCGCGCCCTGATGGGGGGCAAGAGCTTGCTGCCGGCTGGCGTGACGCGTGCCGTCGGGCGGTTTGACCGCGGCGACACCGTGAGCATCATAGGTCCGGACGGCTCGGAAGTGGCGCGCGGTATATGTGCGTATTCGGACGGCGATGCGGCGCGGATCATCGGCCGCAAGTCCGCCGACATTGAGAAGGTGTTGGGGTTTCGGGGCCGCGATGAAATCGTGCACCGAGACGATCTGGTATTGATCAGGGCGCACGTGACCGGTTCCTTATGACGCGCGAGACCGTCGCAGAGCTCATGCAGGGCATCGGCCGAGCGGCGCGAGCCGCGGCGCGCGAGCTGGCGTTTGCTCCGACGGACGTGAAGAATCACGCGATCCGCACGGCTGCAGCGGCGCTGCGCGCCGAACGGCGCACGATCCTGGCGGCCAACGAAAGCGACCTGCGTGAGGCCGCCGCGCGGGGGACTTCCGGCGCGTTTCTCGATCGCCTGCGCCTCGACGACAACCGAATCGAGGCCATGGCGCGGGGACTGAACGACATCGAGCGTCTTGCCGATCCCATTGGTGCGTCCTTGGCGCAATGGACGCGGCCGAACGGCATGCGGATCGAGCGCGTGTGCGTGCCCTTGGGAGTGATCGGCATTATCTACGAGAGCCGCCCCAACGTCACCGCGGATGCCGGCGCGCTCTGCCTCAAATCCGGCAACGCCGTGATTCTGCGGGGCGGTTCGGAGAGCGCCAAGTCGAGCACCGCCATTCATGCGTGCTTGGAGACCGGGATCACGGCCGCAGGTTTGCCGCGATCCTGTATTCAACTGGTGCCGACGACCGACCGGGCGGCGGTCGGCCACATGTTGGCCGACATGACCGACAGTATCGACGTGATCGTGCCGCGCGGCGGCAAGAACCTGATCGCGCGCGTTCGCGAAGAAGCGCGGGTCCCGGTCATCGGACACCTCGAGGGGGTCTGTCATGTATATGTTGATCGCGGCGCGAATCTCGAGATGGCCTGTCACATCCTGCTAAACGCCAAGATGCGGCGCACGGGTATTTGCGGATCCGCGGAGACGCTCTTGGTGGACCGCGCCTGCGCGGAGACGCATCTGGCGCCCTTGATCAAAGCCCTGCTGGACGCCGGCTGCGAAGTACGCGGCGATGAGGCGAGCGGCGCAACGGACGCGCGGGTGAAACCCGCCACCGAGCAGGACTGGTACACGGAGTATCTCGACGCCATCATCGCGGTGCGCGTCGTCGACGACGTGGATGCGGCGATCGAGCACATCCGGCAGTACGGTTCGCAACATACCGAGTGCATCGTGACCGATGATCCCGCGGCGGCCGAACGGTTTCTCGCGCGGGTCGACAGCGCCATCGTGCTTCACAATGCGTCCACCCAATTTGCCGACGGAGGGGAATTCGGGATGGGCGCGGAAATCGGCATCAGCACGGACAAATTTCACGCCCGCGGACCAGTCGGCGTTGCCCAGTTGACCAGCTACAAATATGTGGTGCGGGGCAGCGGACAGATCCGCGACTAGCCATCCACGATCAGCGGTGCGCGACCAGCGGTGCGCGACCAGCGCGGCCGTCGGCACGCGCTGAACGCGCCGGTCACGCGCGGTGCGAATCGTGCAGCGCGGAGATTCCCTTCAGCCAAGTCCGCACCGCCGCCGCATTCTCCAAGCGAAACTGTCCCCGCACTCGATCTCCGACCGCGATGGAAATACCGCCTTGGTCCTCGACGGCCCGAAAGCCCTCTTGATCCGTCAGATCGTCGCCGACGAACACCGGCTGCCTGCCCGAAAACGGAGCTTCCTGCATGAAGGCCTTGATGGCGGAGGCCTTGGTAAAACCGCGCGGCTTGATCTCCAGCATCATGTTGCCGCCCTGGACGTGGTAGTTGCTTCCCAACTGCGCCGCGGCGGATTGCACCGCGGTGAGAACCGCGGATTCGGCTTGCGGCGCCATCCGGAAATGTACGGCGATTGTGCGGCCTTTATCCTCGAGCAATGTGCCGGGGTGAGCGGCCACCAGCGCCTTGAGTGCGATCCGTGCCCGATCGAGCTGCGCGTCCACGAAGCTCGCCCCGTGCATCGCGCCCGACGCCTTGCGCCGCTCGACGCCGTGCAGACCCGCGGCTGCCAGCTGAAGCGGCGCAAACAACCCATCGAGATACTCGATGCTGCGCCCGCTCACCAGTGCCAACGCACCGCCCAAGCGTTCGGCTACCTCGCTCAACAATGCCTTGAGCTCGGCATCCGCGTGCGTATCGAGAGGCGAGTCGGTCAACTCGATCAGGGTTCCATCGACGTCCAGGAACAAACCCCACTGAAGCGAAGGCGATGGCGGGGGCGGTGGTGGCATACGGGAAGCCTACAGGATGGCCGCGGGCAATGGCCGACGCGTGATATGGAAAGTGTAACTTTTACATCGCGATCGCCGTGCAAAAAACGACACCAAGACACCGAATTTCGGTATTTTGTGACGGATGTTTCGCTCAGTCATGCTGCGTTTCGTGCTGCCCGTGGCATTCGCGTCCTGCGTTGTGGCATATTTTGGTCTGCCTTATATAGAACGGCTGCTCGCCGAGTGGTTTCGCTCGGATGTGGAGCTGCGCGCGCAGCTCGTGATGCATTCGATGGAAGAGCCGATCACGGATCTCGTCGAAAAGGGCAATGAGGCACGGCTGCGCGCCTACCTCGCGAAGATAACCGCCGACGAGCGCTTGCTCGCAATCCTCGTGTGCCGCCCCAACGGGTCCACGATATTCAAATCCGATCGAGCGCCGGCCAGCATCTCGTGCGAAACGGCCGACGGCACGAAGCCCGCTGCTTCGCACATCGTGCAGCTGCCGTCCGGTTCGGTGCAGGTGTCGCGTTTCGATTTTGACGTCGCCGAGCCCGTGCCGTTTCGCGTCCTGATGCTGCATGATTTGAGTTTCGTGGACCGCCGCCAGAGAACGGCCCGCGACTTCGTGCTGGTCTTCGTGGGCATTTCGGTATTGCTGTTGGCGCTGCTGGTGGTACTGGTCGCCTGGCTGCAATTGCGCCGCTGGGTCGAGGTGCTGATCGGCGATATCAGGGGAAAGCGATTTCTCGACGATGCGAGGTCGCCGCGCTCCTCGATGCCGATCCTGTCGCAGGTGCGCAAGGTATTGGCCGAAGCGGAGGAAAAGCAGAGGCTGGAAATCGACTTTCACGAAAACTGGACGCCGCAGGCGCTGCGCCAGGTGGTACGCGATCACTTGCAGTCGGCGCAAGTCATCATCGTGTCGAATCGCGAACCTTACATCCACAATTTCGATGCCAACAAAAATCCCGTCGTGCAAGTTCCCGCGAGCGGCATGGTGACGGCGCTCGAGCCCATCATGCGGGCCTGTTCGGGGGTGTGGGTGGCGCACGGCGCCGGCACCGCGGACCGCGCGACCGTGGATCGATACGATCAGATCCGCGTGCCGCCCGATGACCCCTCGTACACGCTGCGCCGCGTGTGGCTCACTCCGGAGCAAGAGCAGGGCTATTACTACGGCTTTTGCAACGAAGGCCTGTGGGCGCTGTGCCACCTGGCCTATGTGAGACCCGCGTTCCGCGCCGGCGATTGGCATGCGTATGCGCAAGTCAACGAGAAGTTTGCCGACGTGGTGGCGGCGGAATCGAACACCGACAGCCCGGTCATCCTTATCCAGGATTTCCACTTCGCGCTCCTGCCGCACCTCGTCCGCAAGAAAATCCCGAAGGCGACGATTGCGTTGTTCTGGCACATCCCGTGGCCCAACGCCGAGACCTTCGGCGTGTGTCCTTGGAAGCGCGAACTCTTGATGTACATGCTGTCGGCCGACATCTTGGGGTTTCACACCCGCTACCACTGCCAGAATTTCCTGGATTCCGTCGACCGCTTCGTGGAGTGCCAAATCGATCACGAGCACATGACCGTCACCCTGCAAGGCCACGTGTGCCGCGTCGCTCCGTATCCGATTTCGATCGAATGGCCGCCGCGTTGGCTGCGGCGTCTACCGGACGTCGGCGCATGCCGGGCGGCGGTACGCGAACGCTATCGCATCGGCCCAGAAGTGATCATCGGCTTGGGGGTGGAGCGTTGGGACTTCACCAAGGGAATCATCGAACGCTTCCAGGCGCTGGAGACTCTGCTGGACAAGAATCTGCGGCATCGGGGGAAAATCTGCTTGTTGCAGGTCGCCGCGCCCTCGCGTGGTCAGTTGCCGGCGTACCAGGCGCTGCAGCAGCAAACTTACAGCGAAGTGGAGCGGATCAATGCGAAGTTCGCGGAGGGCGATTGGCGTCCCATCGTGCTGATCGACGAGCATCAGGAGCCGCTGCGGATCTACGAGCTGTACCGCGCCGCCGATTTTTGCCTGGTCAACAGCCTGCATGACGGCATGAATCTGGTGGCGAAGGAGTTCGTCGCGGCGCGGGATGACGAGGATGGCGTGCTCATACTCTCAACCTTCGCGGGCGCATCTCGCGAGTTGACGGAGGCGGTGCTGATCAACCCCTTCGACGTGACCGAGACCGCCGAAGCCATGGAGGTCGCGATGCGGATGGGCCGGGACGAGCGGCGCAACCGCATGAGCCTGATGCGCCGGACGGTCAAGGAAAACAACGTGTATCGATGGGCAGGGCGCATGCTCATGGACGCGGCGCGAATCCGGCAGCGCCAGAGTCTCCCATCGGTGCCGCGCCGGCTGGGCACGGCGGCGCTCTGACTGCGGAGCCGGCGTGGGGCCGCGCGCTGCGCCGCTAGCCGGCGGTCCCTGCGGTACGCGCAAATGCGCAAAGCCGCTCAGCTGCAGCCTCGAGCGTTGCGTCCTCCTTGGCGATACACAGCCGCAGCAGCGTCATCGCCGGCGGCGCCGCATAGAAAGGGGAGAGCGGAATGGTCGCGATTTTCGCCTCGCGGATCAATCGGTCGGCGAAATGCGTGTCGACGTCCTGGCTGAGTGCGCCATAGTCAACCAGCTGAAAATAAGTGCCGGCGGCCGGGATGGGTTCGAAGCCCGAACCGTGCAACCGTCCCGCCAGCAAATCCCGCTTGGCCTGAAAAAACGCCGATAGCCCCGTCCAGGCGTCGGGGTGCGCCTTCAGGTAGCGCGCAATGGCGTATTGCAGAGGTGCGACGATGCTGAAGGTGTTGAACTGATGCACCTTGCGAAGCTCGCGGGTCAATTGCGGCGGTGCTATGCAATACCCGACCCGCCAACCGGTCGCGTGCAGCGTCTTGCCGAATGAGAAGACCGCAAAACTACATTCGCGCAGTTCCGGATGCGCCAGCACCGATGCATGATGTCGGCCATCGTAGAGTACGTGCTCGTACACTTCATCGGCGAGCAGCGTGATCGGCCGATCGCGGATGAGGGCGGCGAGCGCATCCAAATCGTCGCGTTCCGCGACCGTGCAGCTCGGATTCTGCGGGCTGTTGAGGATGATCAAGCGGGTGCGCTCGCTCAAGGCGAGCCGTACCTGATCCCAATCGAAGCGAAAGGCGGGCGGCGCCAGCGCGATGCGAATGCAACGACCGCCGGCGAGGCGCACCGCGGGCTCGTAGGCATCGTAGGCGGGATCAAAGATGATGGCTTCATCGCCGGGGCCGACCACCGCTTGGATCGCATCGTAGAGCGCTTCGGTGCCGCCGCAGGTTACGGTGATTTCCGTGAGGGGGTCGAAGCGCCGGCCATAACTCGTCTGCAGCTTGGTTGAGATCTGTTCGCGCAACTCGACCACGCCCTCCATCGGCGCGTATTGATTGTGGCCTTCGCCGATCACGGCAACCAAGAGATTCGCCAAGCGCGGATCGATCGCATAGTCCGGAAATCCCTGCCCGATGTTGAGCGCGCCTTCTTCCACTGCGCGGCGCGACATCACCGTGAAAATGGTGGTGCCGACGTCGGGCAATTTGCTGCTGAAGCGCAAAGATCAGGCCTCCAGGGCTTGCAGTCCGCCAGCCAGCGAGCGCACGGCCAATCCGCGCCTGCGCAGTTCCCGCGCAGCCGCCAAACTGCGCCTGCCCGAGGCGCACACCAACAAGAACTTCTGCCCCGGAGCGAGCAGCGCGGGATCCGCCAGGAGAATGGGCATCGCAATGTGCCGCGCCGGCGTCGGGCGCTGCGCAAACTCTTCTTGGGTGCGGATATCGATGACTTCCAGTCCCTGTTCGGCCGCAGCGGCGAGCGAGCGCAGGGCGATCTCGATCCCGGGATCTTCGCGGCTGAGTTCGCGAACATGCGCGCAATCCGGCGCCTGGCACTCGCTGCGGCGCGGTGCCTTGATTTTGAGGCTGGAGAAATTCGCGAAGTCCATCAACAGTAGCTCGCCGTCGAGTTGACCGGTCATCCCCAGCAGAATCTTCAGCGTGAGCAGCGCCTGCAGCGCTCCGAAGGTACCGGGTACCGGACCCAGGACTCCGGCCTCGGCACAATTGCCCACCACGCCATCGGCGAGGGCGTCGGGCCATAAACAGCGCAGGCACGCATGGCGCGCCTCGGGCTTGTAGACCTGCAGCTGGCCTTCGTATTGATAAACGCTCGCAAAAACTGCGGGCCGGTGCGCGAGCACCGCGGCATCGTTGATCAAATACTTGGTGCGGAAATTATCGCTGCAATCGACCACGACATCGTAGCCTCTGATGAGCGCGAGAGCATTGTCTGCGTCGAGCCGCACGGCGTGCAATTCGACATGCACGGCGGGATTGATCCGCTTGACCGCGGCCATTGCCAATTCCGCCTTCTTTTCACCGACATCGCCCAACGCGAAGATCGGCTGGCGATGCAGATTACTGGCGTCCAAGGTGTCGGCATCGACGACGCCCAAGTATCCGACTCCGGCGCCGGCCAGGTATTGCAGCACCGGGCTGCCAAGACCCCCGGCGCCGACGATGAGAACGCGCCCACGCGCCAGCGCCGCCTGGCCGTGCGCACCGATCTCCTTGAGCAACATTTGCCGCGAGTAGTCGGGCTGCATCGTGGCCCTTACTTGTGTTTGGTTGATACGGCGGGCGCGTGGTGACCGGGGTGATCGTGCGCCAGACTCGGCGCCGCCGCGCAGCGCTCGCAGTTCACCCAGCCCGAATCGCCGTTTCGATAGTGCTCTTTCTTCCAGATCGGCACGCGATGCTTCACTTCGTCGATGATGAAGCGGCAGGCCTCGAAGGCTTCGCCGCGATGCGCCGAACTCACGCCGACCCACACGGCCATCTCGCTCACCGCCAATGCGCCGACGCGATGGATGCACAGGGCGTGCTTCACCGGGAAGCGCCGCAAGGCTTCAGCGACGATCCGCTCACCTTCCTTCACCGCGAGTTCCTGGAACGCTTCGTATTCCAATCGGGTGACATCGAGTCCCTCGTTGTGATTGCGCACCCAACCCTCGAAGCTCACATAGCCGCCCGCGCCCGAGTCGAGAAGCTCAAGTCGCGCTGCGCCGGTGTCGATGGCGGTTTGGGCGAAGCGAAAGTGCATCATCCGCCTGCCACCGGTGGGATGAAGACGACGGCGTCGCCGGCGGCGAGCCTGCGGGACCAATCGCTGAACTCGCTGTTGACCGCCACTTTCAGCTGTTCGCGCGCCAGGGTGAACCCATAACGGGCGGTGAGTTCGCCGTACAGATCCGCGGGTGTGGCAGCGGAGGTATCGAGGGTCTCCTCGGATCGGCCGGCCTGCTCGCGCATCAAAGCATAATATTGGATTTTCAATTGCATGGAACTGTCAAGAATCCGCGTCGAGCGACGCGAGCGCCCGGGCATATTCTTCGGGTGTATTGATGTTGTCGAGCGCGCGACTGTCGAAGGGCTCGAGCACCCGCGCTGGATGACGAATGAGAAATTTCCGGGGGCAATGACCGCCGCCGGCCTGATAGGCTGCGAGTGGCGCCGCAGCCGCCGGCTCCCAAATGGCGCACAACGGTTCCGGCAGTCCATCGTGAGCGCTGCGATATGCGGTCGCCAAGCTGGCCGGGTCGCGTTCACGGAGGAGATGGGACACTGCGGCATCCGACACAAACGGTAGATCGCACGCCAGCACCAACCAAGCAACCTCGGAATACGCCGCAAGCGCCGACCGGATGCCCACCGTCGGTCCTTCGCCCGGGACCGAATCCACGATCAGCGGACGCCGCGCGCGGGTGGGGTCTGCGGTTTGGTTGGCCCGAACGGACACGAAAACTCGGGACACGTGCCGGCTTGCCAGCTCGAATGCCCGGTCCAGCTGGGTCTTGCCGCCGTACTCGAGCGCGGCTTTGTCGCGATGCATGCGCGAACTCAGGCCGCCGGCGAGAATCAAGCCGTACACGGCTGCGGGGCTCACGGTGCCGCCTCGCGCGCGTAGCTGCTCTTGCCGCCCTCTTTTGCGAGCAATCTCACCTCGCCGATAACGATGTCATGGGATAGTGCCTTGCACATGTCGTAAACAGTGAGTGCGGCGATGCTGGCGCCGGTCAGGGCTTCCATTTCGACGCCCGTTTTGTGATGCACGCTCACGCTGCAGCGAATCAACGCCGTGTCGCCTTCGAGATCGATGTCGATGCGGCAGTTCTCGAGCCCAAGCGGGTGGCAAAACGGAATCAGTTCGTGGGTTCGCTTCGCGCCCATGACCCCGGCCACGATTGCGGTGTCGAAGACTGGGCCTTTCGGCGAGCGAAAGCCACCGTCGCGCAGGGCAGCTGCGACGGCCGCCGGGAATCGCACCCGTGCTTCGGCGGTTGCCGTTCGCTTGGTCGCCTGTTTGCCGCTGACGTCGACCATGGTCGGGTGCCGGTCCGCGTCCAGATGTGTGAGAGTCATGGAAGTCAACCGCCGATGTAGTTCATCTCGATCTTTTTCGCCTCCGGCTGCTTGAGCCGCATTTCCTCTCGCAGTTCGCTATAACGATCGGTGCGGCCGTTCCACACGCCGCGGATCAATTGCAGGATATCCGCATCGTCGGCACCGGCGCGAAGCGGCGCGCGAAGATCGAGCCCATGGGTCGCGAACAGACATGTATAGAACTTACCCTCAGAGGACAAGCGCGCACGGCTGCAGGCGCCGCAAAACGGCTGCGATACCGATGATATGAACCCGATCTCGCCGCCGCCATCGTCAAAACGCCAGCGCTGCGCCACTTCGCCTTCGTAGTTCTGCGAAATCGGGTGCATCGGCCATCGCGCCTGGACACGCGCGGCGAGTTCGCGCGAGGGCACCACCAACTCAGGCCGCCATTGATTGCGATTGCCGACGTCCATGAATTCGATGAAGCGCACGATGACGGGCGAGCCCCGGAACCGTTCGACGAGATCCAGTGCCGTGTGATCGTTCAATCCTCGTTCGATGACGGCATTGATCTTGACCGGGGTCAAGCCGGCGGCGATAGCGGCATCTATGCCGCTCAGGACCTGATCGAGAGCGGTAAATCCTCCGCTCATGCGCGTGAAGACATCCTTATCCAAGGTATCCAGGCTGACGGTCACGCGGCGCAGGCCATTGGCGTGCAGATCGACGGCGTGTTGTCCCAACAGGACCCCATTCGTAGTGAGGGCAATGTCGTCGATGCCCGGGACATCGGTGAGGTCGCCAACCAAGTCCGCGAGATTCGTGCGCAGCAGCGGCTCGCCGCCGGTGAGGCGCAACTTTCGCACACCTAAGCTTGCAAACAGCCGCGCCAGACGAATGATTTCCTCGAACGACAACCGCTCCTGCGATTTCAAGAATCGATAATGTTCGTGAAACTGCTCCTTCGGCATGCAGTAGGGGCAGCGGAAGTTGCACCGGTCCATGACCGATATGCGCAAATCGTGCAACGGCCGCCCGAGGCGATCGAGCGGGTTTTGCGGTCCCCGAATGTGGTGAATGGTACTCATGTCCTCACGTTACCAGCGGTACACGGTGGTGACGAAGCCTTTAGGGAAGGTATTGGGCCCCGGCGGAAGTTCGACGAAGCCGTCCGTACCCGTCAGGCTCAGGAAATCTCCGGATCCATTGGGCCGCCGAGGATTAGCCCATGTGCGTCCCCAATCGTCGTGCTCGATGGCCACCGGCAAGAAATACGTGAGCGCGTGCTGGAAGGTGACCGGCGCGGCCAAGGCCAGGCGCTCCGGCGGCGTTCGCTTGGTTCCCATGGCTTCCGCAATGGCCGGAATGACATAGCGGATGAGACAAACGAGCGTCGAGACAGGGTTGCCGGGCAGTCCAAACACGGCCTGGCCCTGCGGGCCGATGCCGAACCACATGGGCCTGCCGGGCCGCTGCGCGATCTTGTGAAACACCTGTTGCACCCCGAGTTGCTGGAGCACCTTGGGCACGAGGTCGAACTTGCCCATCGAGACTCCGCCGCTCAATACGACTACCTCGTGAGTAGTCAGATGTAGGGACAATCTTTCGCGCATCAAGTGTTCGTCGTCCGGTACATGATCATCGCCGACCCGAGCGAACCCGCGCGTGCGCAAGGTCGCCGCAACGGCGTAGGCATTCGAGCGGCGCACCTGATAATCAGCGATCGGATCGCCGGGCTCGATCAGCTCATCTCCGGTCGAGATCACCATGACGGCGGGTTGACTGCTCACGCGCACCCGCGCCATGCCCGCCGATGCCGCGACCGCGATTTCAGGTGGACGCAACAGCGTGCCCGCCTCCAGCAACAGAGTGCCTTGTCGGCTGTCGTTGCCGCGCCGATCCACATTTTGGTAGGGCGAATTCACCACCGCTACGCCAAGCGACGCAAAACCTCCGGCGACCTCGAGCTGCTCGATGGGGATGACGCTGTCGCTGCCCAGCGGCAAAATTGCGCCGGTCATCACCTCGATGGCGTGCTCGCCGTTGGCGAGCTTGAGCTGCGGTGCACCGGCCGCCTGGACACCCTGGATGCGAAAGCGCTTGACTCCCCGCCGCAATGCCTCGCTGTCCACCGCCATGCCATCCATTGCGACGCGATCGAAAGGCGGTTGGTCGCGCTCTGCATAGATATTCTCGCGCAGAGTCCCCCCTACGCACTGCGTCAGCGGCAGCGATTCGATCGGCAAGCACGTCAGCCGAGAGTGGATGGCCTCTTCGGCCAGACGCGGAGTAATGAGCGTTCCAGCCTGCATGTGGGGGGTTGCGGCGGAGCACCTCCGCCGCACTCAAAGTCACGACTTTTGCTGTTTCGCCTTGAAGATCTTCAATTGTTCATTGAAGCGCCCAACCACCGCCTGAAGTTCATCAACGGCGGCGTTGTTCTTCTGCACCAACATCTTTTGCTGCTCGTCCGATTTTTTCTTCTCCTCGGCCGTCAACTTTTTCGGATCCTTCGGGGTCGCGGCGTCCATCTCGAGCTTGAGACAATCCAGATAGGTGTTCATTTCGCCGTTATAGCGATCGAAGTCATGCTTTGCCGCAACCATCTCTTCCTTGGTCGCGGTATTCCCGTCGGGGGGTGCGTCCGGGGAGCGCGGATAAGTGCAAGTCGCGTGTGCGTGTGCGGCTGCGCCAAGTGCGAAAACCAGCGTGAGCGGTATCCAAGCCTTCATCGGGAATCCTCTTTATCGTGACGAATGGGTTATCGGGGCCACTTGCGATCTTACGGCCTAGGACGGGGGCCCGCCAGCGTTGAACCGTGCGGGCGTAAGTGGCTGATTTCCTGCCTTTCTTGGAGGGAGGGGGCGGTTTTTAGTTCCCTCAAGCGCTCGCCCGCGAGACGATTTGGGGATATAGAGTGGCAACCCGGCGTCACCGATGTCGAAATGACTGGCTGCCATTCGACTATTGAACGGCGAATCACGCCGACAAAGGAGCTTTCAGATGCATTACTTATTACTTATCTACTCCAACGAAAAGGAAATGGCAGCCATGAACCCATCGGCGCTTGGGGCAATGACGGCCGAGTACACGGAATTCACCAAGGGAATTATTCAGGCCGGACAGTTCAAGGCGGGCGATCGGCTCCGACCGACCTCCGCGGCGACCACCGTGAGAGTTCGCAACGGCCAAGTCGTGACCGCGGATGGCCCGTTTGCCGAGACTCGCGAGCAACTCGGCGGCTACTACCTCGTCGATGCAAAGAACCTTGACGAGGCAATCGCCATCGCGGCGCGTATTCCCGGTGCCAGACATGGCAGTATCGAGGTACGGCCGATCTGGCCGCCGCAGACTTGACCAGGGTCGCGCGGGCACGCTCCGGGTATGAACGCAAGCATTGCCGATGGCGCGGTTGAAGCAATCTTTCGCCGGGAGGCGGGTCGTGTTCTCGCGACATTGATCCGCCTGCTCGGCGATTTCGATTCGGCTGAGGAAGCACGGCAGGAAGCGTTCACCGCCGCTTTGGAGCAATGGCCGAAGCAAGGTGTACCCGAGAATCCGCGTGCCTGGCTGATCAGGACCGGCCGCAACAAAGCGATCGACCGTATCCGCCGGGATGCCGTTTTCCGCACCAAAGTTCAAGGCCGCGAGATCGCCAGCGCCGAGGCGGCCGCGCATGGGGATCTCGACGATGCGGACGAGACGACCTTCGGGGATGATCGGCTGCGCCTCATATTCACCTGTTGTCACCCTGCGCTCAGCGGCGAGGCCCACGTTGCATTGACGCTTCGTGAAGTGTGCGGGCTCTCGACGCAAGCCGTGGCGCGCGCATTCCTGGTGAGTGAGGAAACCATGGCGCAGAGGCTGGTGCGCGCGAAGAAGAAGATTCGCGACGCGGGAATTCCGTACGAAACGCCTGAACCGCCCCTGTTCAACGAACGAATTCACGGCGTACTTGCCGTGGTGTACGGGGTATTCACCGAAGGATATGCCGCGACGGCCGGAACGCGGCTGGTCGATGCGGAGCTTTGCGCCGAGGCAATTCGTTTGGGCCGGCTGCTCGACGAGTTGTTGCCGATGCATCCGGCTATTCTCGGCTTGCTCGCATTGATGTTGCTGCATGACGCGCGGCGGCAAGCGCGCGTCTCGCAGGCCGGCGACGTGATTTTGCTCGAGGATCAAGACCGCACGCTGTGGGACCGGTCGAAAATCGCCGAGGGACTCGCGCTGGTCGATCGCGCCTTGAGTCTGCCGGCACCGGTGAGTCCGTATGCGGTTCAAGCGGCGATCGCTGCGCTGCACGTGCGGGCGCAGAAAAAGGAAGATACCGATTGGCCGCAGATCGTCGGGCTATACGAGGTGCTGCTGCGCCTGCAACCCAGCCCCGTGATCGAATTGAATCACGCCGTGGCGGTCTCCATGGTCGACGGCGCGGCGCGCGCCCTTGATCTCCTCGACTCGCTAAGGGCGCGCGGACAAGTCAGCGAATATCACCTGCTCCACGCCGCGCGCGGCCGATTCTTGCAGCAACTCGCACGCCCGAACGAGGCCCGCGAGGCTTATCGCGCGGCCCTCGGTCTCGCGACGCTCGAGCCCGAACGGCGGCTGTTGATGGCGCGGATCGCGAGCATCGAGGGATTACCCGGCGGAGCCTGAGCTCAGGATTTGGTTGCCGGAACGGCGTTGCGCGCGTGCAATGCCATCGCGACGAGAGCAGAGCCGCCAAACACCAAATTGATGCCGACCAGCAAGCCGATCGCCCAAGCCGCCGTGCCCGGCAGGCCTGCGAATATGATTCCCGCCAGGAACAGATCGATGACGCCGCTGAACAGCATCATGCCCCATCGGCCGGAAAGCTCGCGCTTGTGCTCGAGCGCGTACAGGATCGAAAGCACGCCTTCAAGGACGAGGAACACCGTGAGTATCAACGTGAGTGACAAAGCACCCGACAGCGGCCATGCGAGCAGCACGATGCCCGCCGCGATCCCGAGGATGGCCGACAACAGAGACCAACCAAAGCCCGGCGCGCCACGCGTCCGGAACGTGGCGATCAAGCCGACGATCCCGCTCAAGAGCAGCAGCCACCCGATGAGCACTTCGACGGCAATCGTCGCGATCGGCGGGACGATGATGGCCAAGGCACCCAGGAC
>DATMNF010000091.1:0-6706 GCA_035569355.1 Steroidobacteraceae bacterium | reverse complement strand
GGTCGAGTCGCAGAGCGAAGCGGACCGCGGCGCGCATCTGCGCCGCCACTCGCAAATCGTCGGCATCCGGGTGCGCGAGCTGGCGTCGAAGCAGTATTGGTCGCAGTTCGAGCGCAGCCCGGACTTCGTAGTCCTGTTCCTGCCGGGCGATCAGTTCTTGAGTGCAGCCTTGCAGGAAAATCCCGCGCTGATCGACGACTCGCTGCGGCAGAACGTGATGCTGGCAACGCCCACGAGCCTCGTGGCGCTGTTGAAGATTGTGGCGTATGGCTGGAAGCAAACCGCGCTGGCCGACAATGCCGCAGAGATTCGCCGCCTCGGTGAAGACGTGTACAAACGGCTGGCGGTGTTCGGCGAGCATCTAGGCCGGCTCGGAAAGTCCCTCGGCACCAGCGTCGATGCTTTCAACAAGGCGGTCGGTTCGCTCGAACAACAGGTCATGCCCGCCGCGCGCCGATTTCCGGAGTTGGGGCTGCGCGTGAATCGCGAGATCGAGCCGATGGAACCGGTCGCGAACCTGGCGCGAATCCCGCGACAGGGGGATGTCGAACCGGAACCAACCGACGAGGCTGGCTCTGAAAGCCCTTGAGGCGACCTACCGAGCACGCGCGATCCCGCCGGGTACGGCACGCTATTGGAGTTGGCTTTTCGCTGCAGCGGAGACGCGCGCCGCCTTGCTCGGGATCTTCGCCCTCGCCGCCGAATGGCAGGCTTTGCTCGATACTGCGACCGAATCGGGCGTGGCACATTTGAAGCTCGCATGGTGGCGGGAGGAAATGCAGCGGCTGCGCACCGGTTCTCCCGTCCATCCGATCAGCGTCTATCTCGCCTCCTTGCCGCGCGCCGCCGCGGCCGATTTCACCCCGCTCCTGGCCGCCGTCAACGCAGCGGCGGACCAGGCCGGCGGCGTGCCGTTCGAGCGCGGCGCGGATCTCGAGCCCAGGGCGCGGGCATTGTGGGGAGAGCCTTTGGCGCTGGCGTCGCAGCTGGCCGCTTCAGTCCCCGACGAGGCGAGTTTGCACAACTGTACGGCGGCCCTCGCCGCTGCCGATGTTCTCTCGCGGGCAATTCGCAACTATCGGCGGGATGCCCGAGCGGGCCGCGTGCCCTTTGCAATCGATGAGCTCATGGCGGCCGGCGTCGAGAACGCCGATCTCACCGCCGACCCGCCGCCGCCGCACCTCGAGAGCTACCTCGAGAGCTTGCGCGAACGGGCGGCGCGGTATTTCGAGATGGCCGCGCAAGCGCTGCCGCGGGCCGAGCGGCGCCGGCATCGGCACCTGCTGGTGCTCGCGGCGCTGGGATTGACCCAGATGACACCCCGTTCGGCGGCGCTTCAGCGCCGCCCGTTACGCGATATGCTCCTGGCCTGGACAACGGCGCGGCGCGCCTCTCGATGATTGCGGAGCTCGATATGATTCCCAAGCAGTTTACGCCCGAAGCCGGTTTGCTGGCCGGGCGCGTCATCTTGATCACCGGCGCGGGCAGCGGCTTGGGAGCCGCGCTGGCGGTCGAGTGCGCGCGGGCGGATGCCAGCGTGATCCTGTCCGGCCGCAACGCCGTCAAACTCGAGCGCGTCTACGATGAAATAGAAACGCTGGGCAAGCCGCAGCCCGCGATCGCGAGGCTGGACCTCGCCACCGCGACTGCCGTGGACTACGATCATCTGGCGGCAAACATCGGCAGCGAATTCGGCAAACTCGACGGCGTCGTCCACGCCGCGGGCTTGTTGGGCGATAGGACGCCGCTCGAGCAATACGACGTGCCGACGTGGTGCAGGGTGCTGCACGTGAATCTGACCGCGCCCTTCATATTGACCCAGGTTCTGCTGCCGAATCTACGCAACTCGAACGACGCCTCCGTGATTTTCGTGAGCAGCGGCGTGGTTACAAACCCGCGGCCCTTTTGGGGAGCGTACGCGGTCGCGAAATCGGGCCTGGAGTCGGTGCGCAGCATGTGGTCCCAGGAGCTCGAGGGCGAACCCAATATTCGGGTGAACAGCGTCAATCCCGGGCGGATGCGCACGGCGATGCGGGCGGCTGCCTATCCTGCCGAGGATCCGAACACGGTTCCGGCGCCGGCGTCGGTAACGGGAGCTTTCCTTTACTTGCTGAGTGCGAAAGGTCGCGGTATTGATGGGCAATATATCGAGGCGCAATAAAACGTGCGAAGGAGCATTGATGCGGTCACGAGTCATTCTATCGGGTAGCGCATGCATCGCGGCGCTGTGTCTCACTTTGAGCACGGCCCGCGCCGACGCCCCCGAACCCGGTTCAGCCGAAGGCGACACCGTGGTTCGCGACTTTCACTTCGCGTCGGGCGAAACGCTGCCCGAATTGCGCCTGCATTACACGGTTCTCGGCAAACCAAAGCGCGACTCGCACGGCAAGGTCAACAACGCGATACTGATCCTGCACGGCACCGGTGGTTCCGGCCGCAGTCTGCTCAACGAGCATTTCGCCGGCGTGCTGTTCGGGCGTGGACAGCTGCTCGACAGCAGTAAGTATTTCATCATTTTGCCGGACGGCATCGGTCACGGAAAATCGAGCAAACCCAGCGACGGTCTGCATGCGCGCTTTCCCCAGTACACTTATGCGGACATGGTGGCTGCGCAGCACGCGGTGGTTCAGGTTCTCGAAGTCGACCATCTGCGGCTCGTGATGGGTACCTCCATGGGGTGCATGCATACCTTCATGTGGGGGGAAACCTACCCGGAGTACATGGATGCCTTGATGCCGCTCGCCTGCCTGCCGGTGCAAATTGCGGGCCGCAACCGCCTGTGGCGCAATCTCCTCATCGAAGCGATCCGCAATGACCCCGAGTGGCAGCAAGGCGAGTACAAGAACGAGCCCATGGGCTCGCTGCGCACGGCTGCCGGCCTCCTGTTGATCGCCGGGAGTGCTCCCATCCAAATGCAGCTCGCTTTGCCGACTCGGGATGCCGCAGATCAATTCCTGCAGAAATATATGGAGCGGCAACTCCAAGACTTGGATGCCAACGATTTGCTCTACCAGGTGAGCGCCTCGCGCGATTACGATCCCTCCTCGGGCCTGGAGAAAATCCAGGTGCCGCTGACGCACGTCAACTCGGCCGACGATTTCATCAACCCGCCCGAGCTTGGGATAGCGGAACGCGAAATCAAGCGCGTCAAGGGCGGCCGATTCGTGCTTCTGCCGGCATCCGACCAGACCCATGGACACGGCACGCATACCTGGGCCGCTGTGTGGCAACAGCATCTGGCGCAATTGCTTCAGGTCTCGCAGCAGCAGCCCTAGACCGTTGCGTCGGGCCGTGCGTCGACTGCGGGTCTGGCCGCGTCGATCTCATTGATCAGTGCATTGCGTTCGCTCGTCGACATGGCGCGCGAGCGGCCGCGAGGCAGCTCGCGGGACAGGTGAATCGGTCCAAATCGCACGCGCATCAAGCGGCTCACGATGATGCCGCGAGCCGCCCACCAATGCCGCACTTGGGCAGAGCGCGTCGCACGCACAGTCACGTTGAGCCAGTGATTGGATCCCTCGCCGTAGGAGGCGTCCGCCCTGAGAATGCTCATCGCCTCGCCATCGCAGTCGCTGGCCGCACGAAATTCCTCGACCAGTTCTTCCTTGAGCGGTCCGCGCATGCGGAGCACGTAGTCGACGGTCAGCGCGTGCGCGCCGCGCGACACCCTGTGAGCCCAGGATCCGTCGTCGGTGAGGATCTCCAAACCGCCGTCGACCGGCGGCATGGGCTGGATTGCGAGCCAGCGGCCGTGGGAGCGGGGTAGGCTCAAATGTTCCGCCGCACGCGAGGCGGCGGCCTTGAGGTCCAGGGTGGCCCCCGGCGAGCGGTGATACAGCAGAACGTGCAATTCCTGGTGCGCGGGTGTGTGCAACCGGACAGGCCGGCCGTCGAGCGTGATGCGGTCCCGCGGCGTGAGCTTGGTGCCCAAGGCGGGCACTTCGCCGTTGATCTGCAGCCTTCCTTCGCGGATCCAGCGCTCGACTTCGCGGCGCGAGCCGATTCCGGCCGCCGAAAGGAGCTTTTGCACTCGCGACGAAGGTGGCTTCTCGTCCCGCGGCGCTGACGGCTTGCGGCGCGGCCGGGGTCGCATCAACTAGGGTCGTCTAGCGCACCGCGCGCGACCAAGCCTTGGGGCCGCGCCGCCGCGCCATCCGTTTCCTGGCCGCCGTTCGCGTCCTCACCTTCCTCCTCGTCGGCGCTGGCGTCGAGCGAATCGGCTTCACTCGATGCGGCGCCGCCGTGGCCGGAAGCATCCGGCTCTCCCTCCTCGGTCGCAACCGCGGCTTCGGCCCCGGGCAGGGTCAATTGCACCCGCAGGTCCTCGAGCTCCTTGAGCTGCGCCAGCGTCGGCAAATCATCGAGTCTCTTCAAGCTGAAATAGTCGAGAAATTCGCGCGTCGTGCCCAGTAATTCCGGCTTGCCGGGAACGTCGCGATGGCCGACAACGCGAATCCAGCTCCGCTCCAGCAGCGTTTTGATGATGTTGGGATTGACGGCCACGCCGCGGATTTGCTCGATTTCACCGCGTGTGATCGGCTGCCGATAGGCCACCAGAGCCAAGGTTTCGAGCAGAGCCCGGGAATACTTGGCGGGCCGCTCCTGCCAGAGCCGCGACACGGGCTGCGCCACGCCGGCCCGGATTTGAATCCGATAACCGCTCGCCACCTCGAGTAATTCGAGCCCACGGGTCTCGTAGTCCGCCGTCAGGGCCGCAATCGCGTTGCGTACTTCCTCGGCGTTCGAGCCGTCGCGCTCATCGAACACGCTCACGAGCTCATCCATCGTCAGCGGGCGGCCGGCCGCGAGCAACGCCGCTTCAACCACATTCTTCACGTATTGATCGTTCATTGAGTTCTCACAAGGTCGTCGTTGGCAGCACCGTCGTCCGCCACCAGTTTCAGGTACGGAGCCGGATTGCCGAGTCGCACGTGCAGCGGCGCATACGCCTCCGCCTGCACTATTTCGATCAATCCCTCGCGCAACAACTCCAGCACGGCGACGAAGGTAACCGTCACGCCGCGACGGCCCTCCTCTGCGCGGAACAATTGCACGAAATCCACGAATGCGTTCGCCGTCAACGACGACAACACATCGGCCATGCGCTGCCGCACCGATAATGGCTCGCGCTGAATGTGGTGATGCGCGAACATATCGCTGCGCGCCAACACTTCTTGAAAGGCCAACAGCATTTCCTGCAGGGTCACCTGCGGCGGGATGCGCACGATCTTGCGGTCCACCAAATCCGCCGAGGCCACCCACGTATCGCGCTCCAGCCTTGGCATACGATCGATCCCTTCGGCCGCGCGCTTGAAGCGCTCGTACTCCTGAAGCCGGCGCACCAGCTCCGCTCGAGGATCGGTCTCGTCCGCGGTTTCGTCGCCGCCGATGCGCGGCAACAGCATACGCGATTTCACTTCGGCGAGAGTCGCCGCCATCAGGAGGTATTCGCCGGCCAACTCCAGTTGAAGCACCTGCATCAATTCGATATAGCGCATGTACTGGCGCGTGATCTCCGCGATCGGAATATCGAGGATGTCCAGATTCTGGCGCCGTATGAGGTACAGCAGCATGTCGAGCGGTCCCTCGAAGGCCTCGAGAAATACTTCGAGCGCCTGCGGCGGGATGTAAAGATCTCTCGGCATCTCGGTTACGGGCTGGCCCTCCACCACCGCAAACGGCATTTCGCCCTGCGCAGGGTGCTCGACGGCGGCGGGCGACGTCGCCGCAGCATTCTGCACGAGGGTCAGTTCAGGTTTCATCTGTAATCCATCGCCATGGCTTGACGAACCGCGTCCAGCGTATCGCGAGCCGCGCCTCGCGCCCGCTCGCACCCTTCGGCGATGATACCGCGTACCAGCTCGGGATTCTCTTCGAACTCCTGCGCTCGTTTCGCGATCGCGGTCACTTCCTCGACGATTTTCTCGATCAGCGGCGCCTTGCATTCCAGGCAACCGATTCCGGCGGTGCGGCAACCATTCTGCACCCAGGCTTGAGTGTCGGCGTTTGAATACACCTTGTGCAGATCCCAGACCGGGCATTTGTCGGGATCGCCCGGATCGGTGCGCCGCACGCGCGCCGGATCGGTTTGCATCGCCTTGAGTTTCTTGACGATCGAATCCGCGTCTTCGCGAAGACCAATCGTATTGCCGTAGGATTTCGACATCTTGCGGCCGTCCAAGCCCGGCACCTTGGGTGTCGCGGTGAGCAGCACCTCCGGCTCGGGCAATATCGCGATGCCGGTGCCTTCGAGAAAACCGAAAAGCCGATCGCGGTCAGCGACGGTCAAACGAGCGTTCGATTCGACCATGGCGCGCGCTTTTGCCAGAGCATCAGCGTTGCCTTTTTCCTGGAATTCCTTGCGCAGCGTGCGGTACATGGCAGAATTTCGCGATCCCAGGCTCTTGATCGCCTTTTCGACTTTCTGCTCGAACTCGGGCTCACGGCCGTAGATGTGGTTGAAGCGCCGCGCCACCTCGCGCGTGATTTCCACGTGCGCAACCTGATCTTCGCCCACCGGCACGTATTGCGAGCGATACAGCAAAATATCCGCCGATTGCAGCAAGGGATAGCCGAGGAAGCCGTACGTGCCGAGGTCCCGATCGCTGAGCTGCGATTGCTGATCCTTGTAGGACGGGACGCGCTCCAGCCACCCCAACGGCGTGATCATCGACAGCAACAGATGCAGTTCAGCGTGCTCCGGCAC
>DATMNF010000090.1:0-17613 GCA_035569355.1 Steroidobacteraceae bacterium | reverse complement strand
TCCGTGGTGCGATTCCTGCAAATCAGCATGGAACTCATGGCCCACGACGAAAAGGCCATCGACAACGTGCAGAAGAACATCCCGTTGATTCGCAACAATCTGCTGCTGCTCATGAGCAATCGCAACTATCAAAGCTTGATGTCGCGCGAAGGCAAGGAAAAGCTGCGTCAGGAGGCGCTCACCGAGGTGCGCGCCGTGCAGAAGAAAGAAGGCGGTTCGGATGTCGATGACCTGCTGTTCACCAGCTTCGTGGTGCAGTAATGGCTGAGGACCAGCCGCGCGCCGCCATTTCGGAGGAAGAGGTCTCGGCATTGCTCGAAAAAAATGGGGTCGCTGCGGCGCGGCCCTATGATTTTGCCGCGCAGCGCATCAATCGCATGCAGCTGCCGCTGCTCGAGCTCGTCGCCAAAACCTTCGCCGAGCGAGCTCAGGCATCGCTGTCCGGATTGATGGGCCGCGACGCCGGTATGCAGTTCACGTCGCTCGAATCCGCGAAAAGCGCGGACCTGCAGGCCTCGCTGCCGGTGCCCGCGAGTCTTGCGGTGGTGCGGATGAAGCCGTTGCCCGGATTTGCGTTCGTGAGCGTCGAGCCGACTCTCCTGTTGACGCTTCTGGATGGTTTCTTCGGCGGATCCGGCCGAGCCACCGCGGATCCGCAAGCAGCCATCGCCCCGGCCGCACAACGATTTCTCGCGCTCATGCTGCGCAGCTTCACCGCAGATTTGACGGCGGCCTGGGCGCCGGTGACCCCGCTGGAACTGGAACTCGTCAAGCAGGAAACCAACCCGCGGCTGGTTCAATTGGGGGCTGCGCACGAAG
The DNA here is from genome assembly GCA_035569355.1 of Steroidobacteraceae bacterium. GTDB lineage: Bacteria > Pseudomonadota > Gammaproteobacteria > Steroidobacterales > Steroidobacteraceae > Bog-1198. Next base: position 16,794 of record DATMNF010000090.1, on the reverse strand, counting down.
GGTTGCTGGTTCTCAAATTCACGGTGGAATTCGGCGCGCGCAGCGGCCGCATCGATTGGCTGCTGCCCGAAGCCTTGCTCGCGCCCGTGCGCGAGACGCTCACGGGCGACGGCGGCCAAACGACGCAGCGCAAGCAGGAAGCATGGGCCCCCGTGCTCACAACGACATTGCAGGATGCCGAACTCGACACCCACGCCATTCTCGCGCAGGCGCAAATCAGCCTGCGCGAATTGGTGCGTCTGTCCCCGGGCGACATCATTCCAATAGAAGCGCCCGGGCAAGTCACCTTGTTCGCGGGCGATGTGCCGCTGTTTCGCGGCCGTTTCGGCGTCTCGCAAGGACGCAATGCACTCAAAATTCTTCCAGGAGCCTCCACATGAGCACGCCCGATTCGAAAAACGCCGCCGTCTCGCGCGCGCAATTCGGCGAATTAGGCCCCACCGCTGCCGGCGCCGGCGGGCAGGAAATGAACCTGAATCTGATCCTCGACGTCGCCGTCACATTGGCGCTGGAGGTCGGGCGCGCGCGCATGTCGGTGCGCGATTTACTGCAACTCGCGCCCGGAGCGGTCGTCGAGCTCGATCGCCTCGCCGGCGAGCCCCTCGACGTGCTGGTGAATGGCGTGCGCATTGCACGCGGCGAAGTGGTGGTGGTGAACGAGAAGTTCGGCATCCGATTGACGGACGTCGTGAGCGCCACGGAAAGGATGGAGCACGCCCGATGACAGGCATGGCGCAACCCGCCTCGCCTTTGTCCGTCGGCAGCTTGACGCAGCTTACCTTGAGCCTCATCGCCATAGTCGCCCTGATTTTGGCCATCAGCTGGGTATTGAAACGGCTGAGATTGGCGCGTCCTCGCGCTTCGGGAGAGATCGCGGTCGTCGATGAGCTGAGCGTCGGTCCGAGAGAGCGGATCGTCTTGATTCGCATCGGCGACGCGCAGGTTCTGGTCGGTGTGGGCGCCTCCGGTGTCGTGCCGCTGACGCCGCTGCCGGCGCCCATCGTGCTGAAAGGCGGCGGCACTCCCGCACCGGCGTTCGCCGAGCGCCTGCGGGACCTGATGAAGAGGCCGGGCGGTCCTGCATGAGCGGCGGCGCACAACCCGCGAATCGGATCGGGCGGCTTCGCGCGCGCGCGCCGGTTGCCGCGGGGATCCTCGTGCTGCTGTCGGTACTGGCACTGCTACCTCTCGATGCGGCGACAGCGCAGAGCGTTCTGCCTGCCGTCGCGATCAAGACCGCTGCCGACGGTGCGCAGACGTACTCGCTCACGTTTCAGGTCCTGATCCTGATGACGGTGCTGACGCTGCTGCCGGCGATTCTGCTGGCGATGACGGCGTTTACCCGCATCATCATCGTGCTGTCGATTCTGCGCCAGGCGCTCGGCATGGCGACGACTCCCTCGAATCAGATCCTGACGGGCCTCGCACTTTTCATGACCTTTTTCGTGATGAGCACGTCGATCGAGCAGTCGTACGCGAACGGAATAAAGCCCTACCTGGACGGCCAATTGGCCGGCGAGGTCGCGTTGGATCGCACCGTGCAGCCGCTCAAGAAGTTCATGCTGGCGCAGACGCGCGAGAACGACTTGCAGCTGTTCTCCAAGCTCTCGGGGAAGACTCAATTTGCGAGCGCCGACGATGTGCCGCTGAGCGTCTTGATTCCCACCTTCATGACCAGCGAACTGAAGACCGCATTTCAGATCGGCTTCATGGTTTTCATTCCTTTCTTGGTCATCGATTTGGTCGTAGCCAGCGTGTTGATGTCCATGGGCATGATGATGCTGTCTCCGGTTCTGGTGTCGCTCCCGTTCAAGATCATGCTGTTCGTCGTGGTTGACGGCTGGACTCTGCTGATGGGTACTCTCGCCGCGAGCTTTCACCAATGACGCCCGAGACCGTCATGGATTTGGCGCACCGTATGTTGCTGGTGACCTCGATGATCGCCGCGCCCCTGCTGTTGATAGCGCTCATCGCCGGGTTGGTCATCGGCATGCTGCAGGCGGCGACGCAAATCAACGAATCGACCCTGAGCTTCATTCCCAAACTGCTTCTGCTGGTGCTCACTCTGTTCGTGGCCGGCCCTTGGATTCTGCGCGTGCTGACGGACTTCACGCATGATCTCTACGCCAGCATTCCCACGGTGATCGGTTAGGCGCGCATGCAACCCGTGACTCTCAATGCCGGCGACGTTTCCATGTGGGTAAGCCGGATGTGGTGGCCCAGCTTGCGTGTCGGCGGATTCGTGTTGGCGGCCCCGATCGCCAGCGAAGCCGTCATACCGGGCCGGATCAAGATCATCTTCTCGCTGTCGTTGGCATTCTTGATGGCGCCGTTCGTGCAGGTCCCGGCGGCTCTGACCATATTTTCCGGCGCAGGGGTGCTCGCAGCCGTCCAGGAAGTGCTGATTGGGGTCGCGATCGGACTTGTGGTGCAACTGGCCTTCGAGGCGCTGATCTTCGCCGGGCAAACGATCTCCCTCACCATGGGCTTGGGGTTTGCAACCCTCGTCGATCCGCAGCGAGGCGCCAATACCACCGTACTCGGCCAGATGTTCATGATATTCGGCGTGCTCACTTACCTCGCGATCAATGGACATCTGGTGCTGCTCGGCGCACTGGCGGAAAGTTTTCAGAGCCTTCCGATCGGCGCTGCCCACATCGACAAGAACTTCCTGACGTCGGTCGTTCTGTGGGGCGCGCGCGTATTTGAGTCCGGGCTCTTGATCGCGCTGCCGGCCATCATCGCCCTGGTGATCGTCAATCTGGCGCTTGGCGTCGTTACCCGCGCCGCGCCGCAACTCAACTTGTTCGGTATTGGCTTCACCATCACCCTCTTGTGCGGGTACTTCGTGCTCACTGTCGGCCTCGACGGCCTCATGGCGGGCATCTCCAGCCTGATCAACAGCGCGCTCATGGCCGTCGGCGAACTCGTCGGCGCCCCCGCCCCGGGAGTCCGCTGATGGCCGCTGAAGCCGAGCAGGGTGGGGAGCGCACCGAAGAGCCTTCGCAACGACGCTTGCAGGACGCGCGCGCGCGCGGTCAAGTGCCGCGCTCGCGCGAACTCACGAATTTCGCCACCATGATCGGCGGCAGCGCGGCGCTGGTTGCGATCGGCGGCTCGCTGGCGGCGCATCTGTCGCAGATAATGCGCCGCGGGCTGGTCATCGATCCGCAAAATCTACGCGATGCGGACGGGATGCTGAACTCGCTGGGCGAGGCCTGCATTGGCGCAGTGACCGTTCTGCTGCCGGTATTCGGTGCCCTGATCGCGCTGATCCTGTTGGCATCGCTGCTGCTGGGCGGCTGGAATTTCAGTCCGCGAGCCATGGCGCCTGATTTCGCGCGCTTGAGTCCGATCGCCGGGCTGAAGCGGCTCTTCGGCTTGCGCGGAGCGTCCGAATTGGGAAAAGCGCTGTTGAAGTGCGCGGTGGTCGGAGGCGTTTGCGCGGGCGTAGTTTCGCATACCTTTCGCGACGTAGTGGCCCTTGCGCACATGGAGGCGCGCGCGGCGATCGGCCGCGGCGCAGGGCTCGTGAGTTGGTCGTTCGTTTGGTTGTGCGCATCGCTCGCGCTCGTGGCGGCCGTGGACGTTCCCCTGCAGCTGTTTCAGTTCAAGCGCTCGTTGCGCATGACGCGCCAGGAATTGCGCGACGAGGCCAAGGAATCGGACGGGCGCCCGGAGACGAAGCAGCGCATCCGCCAGATGCAGCAAACGCTGGCGCGCCGCCGCATGATGCACAAGGTCCCGACCGCCGACGTGGTGATCGTCAATCCCACTCACTTTGCGGTGGCTCTCAAGTACGACGCGGCAAAAATGCGCGCCCCGCGCGTGCTCGCAAAGGGCGTCGACCTCGTTGCACAGAACATTCGCCGCATCGCAGAGGAACATCGGGTGCCGGTGTTCGAGTCGCCGAAACTCGCGCGCGCGTTGTATCGGTCGACCGATCTGAACAAGGAAATTCCGGCCGGCCTGTATGTGGCGGTCGCTCAGGTCCTCTCCTATATCTTCAGGGTACGCAGCTTGAACCCGACCGTCGCCGCCCGCGTGGCGCGCCCGAACCCTGAGGTTGGCAGCGAGTTCAACGACGCATGAACGCGCGTGCCACGGTTGCAACCTTCGGCGAATTCGCCCGCAACGGCCTAGGCGTGCCGCTGTTGGTCATGGTGGTCCTCGCCATGATGGTTCTGCCGTTGCCCGCGTTCCTGCTGGACATTTTCTTCACGTTCAACATTTCCCTGTCGATCATGATCCTGTTGGCCGTGATCTACGTGAGCCGCGCGCTCGAGTTCGCCACGTTTCCAACGGTGCTGCTGGGCGCGACCCTGCTGCGCCTCGGCCTCAACGTCGCCTCGACGCGCATCGTGCTGATCAACGGCCATACCGGCTCGCACGCCGCGGGCCGCGTGATTGCCGCGTTCGGCGAATTCGTCGTCGGCGGCAACTACGCGGTCGGCATGGTGGTGTTCACGGTGCTCGTGATCATCAATTTCGTGGTGATCACCAAGGGCGCGGGGCGCATCTCGGAAGTGAGCGCACGATTTACCTTGGATGCGATGCCCGGCCGGCAGATGGCCATCGACGCCGACTTGAACGCGGGCATCATCAACCAGGCCGAGGCAATCGTGCGGCGCCAGGAGGTCCGAGAGGAAGCCGACTTCTACGGCGCCATGGACGGTGCGAGCAAGTTCGTACGCGGGGATGCGATCGCCGGCATCCTGATCGTGTTCATCAACTTGTTCGGCGGCACCATCATCGGCGCGGCCCAGCACGGCCTGTCTCTCGCCGATGCCGGCCGCACCTATGCGCTGCTCACGATCGGCGACGGACTGGTTGCGCAGATTCCGGCGCTTTTGCTGTCCGTGGCCGTTGCGATCCTGGTCACGCGTGTGTCGCGGCCCCATGACATGAGCCAGCAGATCATGACGCAGGTCCTGGGTCAGCCCAAGGCTCTGGGAGTCACGGGCGGCATATTGACCCTGCTCGGCATCATTCCGGGCATGCCGAATCTGGTTTTCTTGGGAATGGCGGCCGCCTGCGCCGGCGGGGCATATTTACTGAGCAAGCGCAGGGCGTCCAACAAGGCGGCTGCCGCGGCGCCCGCGGCCGCGGCCGCGGTACCCGCCGAGCACAAGGAATTGTCTTGGGACGATGTGGAGGCCGTCGACCTGATCGGACTCGAGGTCGGCTATCGGCTGATTCCGCTCGTGGATCGCAACCAGGGCGGGGAGTTGATGGGGCGCATCAAAGGCGTACGCAAGAAACTATCCGAGGAGCTGGGTTTCCTGGTGCAAGCGGTGCACATCCGAGACAATTTGGAGCTCGGGCCGAATTCCTACCGCATTACCATTCTCGGCGCGCCGGTCGGCGAGTCCGAGGTGTTCCCCGACCGCGAGCTCGCCATCAACCCGGGGCAGGTCTCGGGGACGCTGCCGGGCTCTGCGACCAAGGATCCCGCGTTCGGCTTGGATGCGCTGTGGATCGAAAAATCGCGCCGAGAACAGGCGCAGGCACTCGGATACACCGTCGTGGACGCCAGCAGCGTCATAGCAACTCATTTGAGCCATCTGCTGCAGTCTCATGCGCACGAGCTGCTGGGCCACGAGGAAGTACAGCAATTGCTCAACCGGCTCGGCAAGAGCGCGCCGAAATTGATCGAGGACTTGGTGCCGAAGCTCTTGCCGATGAGCGTCGTCGTGAAGGTGCTGCAGTACCTGCTGACGGAGCGGGTGCCGATCCGCAATCTTCGCACCATCTGCGAGACGCTAGCGGAGTTCGCGCCGAAGACCCAGGATCCGGTCGCGCTGGTGGCTGCCGTACGCATCGCCCTCGGCCGCAGCATCGTGCAGAACATCGGCGGCCTGCGCCAGGAGTTGCCGGTCATCACCTTGGATCCGACACTCGAGCAGGTTCTGCAGGATTCGATGGCGGGCGGCGGCGACGGCGCACCCGGCTTCGAGCCCGGCCTCGCCGACAGAATTCAGACCGCGCTGGCCGACAGCACGCGACGCCAAGAAGCGGCGGGCGAACCGGCCGTGCTGTTGGTTGCACCGAAGATTCGCCCTTGGATCGCGCGCTTGATGCGCCACTCGACTCCATCGCTCGCGGTGCTTGCCTACAACGAGATCCCGGAGAATCGCCGCATTCGGGTGATTGCCGCGGTCGGACGATGAAAATGTTTGATTCACGGAGGTCGACATGAAAATAAAACGTTACACGGCGGTGAGCATGCGCGCCGCTCTGGCGCTGGTGCGCGCGGAGCAGGGGCCCGATGCCGTCATTCTCTCCAGCCGGCGCGGCGACGACGGCATCGAAGTGATTGCCGCCGTGGACTATGACGAAGCCTTGTTCGTCGAAGCGACCCGGCAGCGAACGCCGGCGCCCGTGATCCCGCCGCAGCCGGTGGCGCCGGCCGTCGCACCTGTCTCAGCGCACGCGCCCGTCCCAGCGTCGGCACCTGCGGCAACTCTCGCACCCGCCGCAACGCAGGTACCCGCCGCAACGCCGGTACCCGCGGCAGCGCCAGCGCCCGCGGCACCGCCGGCGGACATGCGCATCCCTACGCTGAGGCCGGCGCTTTCGCGTGCATCCGCCGCGGCGCGACCGGACCCTGGCTTGGGCGCCATGCACCGGGAATTGCAAGATCTGCGTCAATTGGTCGAAACCGGACTCGCCGGCATGGCATGGAACGACAAGCGGCTGCGGGATCCGGTGAAGACGCGAATTCTCGAGGACCTTTCGATGATGGATATCGCGCCGGACGTGGCCATGGCGCTGGCGAACTGCGCACCTCAGCGCACCGCATCGGAAGGCTTATCGCACGTTCCGTTGGCACTGCTCGTCAAGCATCTACCGGTCCTAGACGATCTTTCCGCCGTGAGCGGCGGGATCCTAGCGGTCGCTGGTCCGACGGGAGCCGGCAAGACCACGACCATCGCCAAGCTTGCGGCGCATTGGTGCATGCAGCACGGCAGCCAGGACTTGGCCTTGGTCAGTACCGACGGCTATCGCATCGGCGGCCGCGATCAGCTGCTGACGTACGCGCGCATTCTCGGCGCGCCCATGTACCCCGCGAACAGCGGCATGGATTTGGCCCGGGTTCTGGGACGGCTCAAATCGAAGAAGCTGGTGCTCATCGACACCGCCGGTATGGGTCCGCGGGACCTGAGACTTGCCGAGCAGCTCGCGGCGCTCCAGCTCGGCGCTGCCCGAGCGCGAGTCTTGCTGGCGCTGCCCGCGCAAGGCGAAGGCCACGCACTCGAGGAGATCGTGCAGGCGTATTCACGCTTGAACCCGGTTGCCTGCATCGTAACCAAGGTGGACGAGGCGGCGAGCTTGGGCGCACTAATTTCAACGACCTTGCGCCATCGCTTGAAGATAGCCTATGTGTGCGACGGACAGCGCGTGCCTGAGGATCTGCACCCGGCCCATGAAAAGCGCATCTGGCTGGTGAGCGCCGCTCATCAGATGAAAATCGGTGCGGCCCCGCGCGGCGAAGCCTACTACGCCCGTAACTTCGGCCGAGCGCCCGCCCATGCGTGATATTCGACTACCGCCGGAACGTGCCGCAGCACTGGCCGAACTCAACTCTTCGCGCCCGGTCAAGGTAATCGCCGTCACCGGCGGCAAGGGCGGCGTGGGTAAGACGACGGTGTCCGCCAATTTAGCCGTATCGATTGCCGCGCAGGGCCGGGATGTCATGTTGCTCGACGCCGACTTGGGTCTGGCAAACGTCGACGTGATCCTCGGACTCCATACTCGATTCCACATGGGACATGTGATCAAAGGCGAATGCTCGCTGGAGGACGCCATCGTCACGGGACCGCACGGCCTGCAAATCGTCCCCGCAGCCTCCGGCATGAAGCACATGGCGAATCTGTCGGAGGCCGAGCACGCCGGAATCATCCGCGCCTTCAGCGATCTCTATCACAGAATCGAAGTCCTGGTGGTGGACACCGCCGCGGGTTTGCACGACAGCGTCACGACCTTCACCCAGGCTGCCCACCACGTGGTGGTGGTGGTTTGCGACGAACCTGCGTCGATCACCGACGCTTATGCGCTGATCAAGGTGTTGAGCCGCGAGCATGGGGTGCGGCGCTTCCAAATTCTGGCCAACCAGACCCGTCGATCCGGGGAGGGGCCCGACCTTTTCCAGAAAATTGCGCGGGTCTGTGACCGATTTCTCAATGTGGCGCTCGAGTTTGCCGGTTCCGTACCGTTTGACGACTACCTACGGCGCGCCGTGCAACGGCAAACCGCCGTGGTCGATGCGTACCCGGCGTCTATTTCGTCCATTGCCCTCAAGAATCTGGCATTGAAGGCCGATAAGTGGCCTGTGCCCCAAGGGGCACGAGGTCACCTTGAGTTCTTTGTCGAACGCATGGTAGGGGCCCAGATGGGTTCCTCGACGGTATTGCAATGAGAGCAAGCACACAGTACTCGAATACACAGAAACGGGGTCCCAAGCCTGCTGCGGACGAGAACGTTCCGGTCGATCAGGTGCCGCAGCAAGAATTGGTCCTGAGACATGCCGATTTGGTCAAACGCATCGCCTATCACTTGGTCAGCCGCATGCCGCCGAACGTGGAAGTCGACGATCTGATTCAATCCGGAATGATTGGTCTGCTTGATGCGGCCAAGCACTACTCCGCGACGAAGGGTGCCAATTTCGAAACCTACGCGGGGATTCGAATTCGCGGCGCCATGCTCGACGAGGTGCGCAAGTCCGATTGGACCCCGCGCTCGGTGCATCGAAACATGCGCGAGATGGCCGACGTGGTGCGCAAAATCGAAAACGCCAAGGGTCAGGACGCAACCCCCACCGACATCGCTGAAGGCCTCGGCGTATCCATCGAGGAATATCACAAGCTGGTGCAGGACGCGGCCAGCTGCCGGCTGTTCAGCTTCGATCAAATGGGGTCGAGCGAGGACGAGTCGAGTCCGGCGGACCACGCTCGCGACGAGCGGCCGGGTCCCTTCGATCACATGGAAGATGCCGGTTTTCGCGATGCGCTAGCCGGCGCAATCAACGTGTTGCCCGAGCGGGAAAAGCTGGTGCTGTCGCTGTATTACGACGAGGACATGAACTTGCGCGAGATCGGCGAGGTGCTCGAAGTATCCGAATCCCGCGTCTGTCAGATTCACGGCCAAGCGTTGGTGCGATTGCGCGCGCGGCTCACGGAGTGGCTGCAGCCCAACTAGCCCATGGATATCTTGAGCCTCATCGGCGTCGTGCTCGGGCTGATAGCGATCATCGGCGGAGCAATCTTGAAGGGCAGCAGCGCCGGCGCTCTGGTTGGCAGCGCCGCGTTCGTCATCGTCGTGGTGGGCACGTTTGCCGCGAGCCTGGTGCAGACGCCGTTGGCGACGTTCCTGCGCGCCTGGAAGATCGTCGCCTGGGTGTTCAAGCCGCCCGCGAACAATCCGACGGCCATGATCGAGAAGATCGTCGAGTGGAGCAATATTGCGCGCAAGCAGGGGCTGTTGGGTCTGGAATCCGCCGTCGAGGCGGAGCAGGACGACTTTCTGAAGAAGGGCCTGCAGTCCTTGGTTGACGGCGGCGAGCCGGAAGCGATCCGCTCCAGCATGGAAATCGAACTGGACACCATGGAGCATTTCGACACGCAGGCAGCCAAGGTGTTCGAGGCGATGGGGGTCTACTCTCCGACGCTCGGCATCATCGGCGCCGTGATGGGATTGATGGCGGTCATGCAGAATCTCAATGACCCCTCGAAGCTCGGCCACGGCATTGCCGCCGCATTCATTGCGACCATCTACGGTATTTCCTTCGCCAATCTGCTGTTCTTGCCCATGGGCAACAAGTTGAAGGCGGTGATTCACGGCCAATCGCAAGTCCGGACCATGGTGATCGAAGGCATCATCGCCATCGCACAGGGCGAGAATCCGCGCAATATCGAGTCGAAGCTGCAAGGCTACTTTCACCACTGATAGGACACCATGGCCCGCAAGAAGAAGCACGAGGAGCATGTGAACGCGGAAGCTTGGGCGATTCCCTACGGCGACCTCGTAACTCTGCTTTTTGCGTTGTTTACCGTGATGTACGCCATGTCCTCGGTCAACGAGGGCAAATTCCGCGTCCTGTCCGATTCGATGATTGCCGCATTCAACGGCGCGCCCAAGAGCATGCGGCCGGTCAACATCGGCGAAAAAGAACCCGGCAAAGGCGGCGACAAGCAACTGACGGGCGTTACGCCGACGGTATTCATTCAGATCAAGCAGGAGAAGTCCGGGGCCGACGGCGGCGCCGCGCCCCGGGATCCGACCAAGACTGAGGCCTCCACGAGCCTCCCCGGAGCGTTGATCCGCATGCAGCGCCAGGTACAGGACGCGATGCAGTCGCTGATCGATGCCAAATTGGTGACGGTGCGGCGCGAGAACATGTGGCTGGAAATCGAGATCAACGCGGACATCCTGTTTCCGAGCGGCTCCGGAGAATTCGCCCCCGCGGCCGAGCCCGTGCTCGACAAACTGGCGGAGGTTCTGAAGCCGTTCCCGAATCCCATTCGCGTCGAAGGACATACCGACGACCGGCCGATCCGCACCGCCGCATTCCCATCCAATTGGGAGCTGTCTGCCGCGCGTGCCGCCAGCGTGGTACATCAGTTCACGAGGCAGGGGATCGATCCGTTGCGGCTCGAAATTGTGGGTTTCGGCGAATTTCATCCGCGCCAGACCAACGAGACGACCGAAGGGCGCAACGCCAATCGTCGCGTCGTCGTTCTGGTCCTGGAGGAGGTGGCTCCCGGGGCGCCCGTCACCGCGAGAACCACCGATCAAACGCCTGAGGCCGCTGCGCCCGGAGTCGAGCTGGCTGAATCGAGCGGCGCGACGAATCGCTTGATGACCCGCACGCCGCCGGCGGCTCTGGAACAAACCATGTTGATCAAATCGCAAACGAAGTCACAGCAGAACGAGCAGCCCAAAACGAGTGAGGTCACGCCATGAGCGAGGTTGACCGCTTGAGCAACTCGGGTCTCTATCCTGCGCTGCCGATTGCGGACAAGCGACCGTCCAGGGAGGGCTCTCAGGCGCCTCCGCGCCACGAAAAGCAGAAGGCCGATCAGGCGCTGCCGCAAGCAGGCAATGCTGCGGATCCCTCAGGCCCACGTCCTCCCAAGTCTTTCATCGACGAGTACGCATAGCATGAACATGAACATCGATGTGACTGGGGCGCTCGGCATCGCAGGTGCGGTGCTCGGGCTTTCGAGCCTGGTGGCTGCACTATTCACGATGCGCGCGGTGCGCGCCTGGCGAGCGCGTTGTCTCGCCGTCGAATCGAACTTGGCCGCGGTGCGCCGCGAACTGGAAGTCGTCGCCTCGGTCAGCCTAAAGGCAGGACGGCGGGTGATGCGCATCGAGCAGGCATATTCTGGCGTGTCCGAGCGCGTCGATCGAGTCGAGTTTCGAGGGGCTGCGAAGAGCTTCGATCAGGCGATCGACTTTGCTCGCCGCGGCGCCGACTCCGGCAAGCTCACGCAGCAATTCGGATTGAGCCCCGGCGAGGCGGATCTGGTGGCGCGATTGCATGGGCGCAAGCAGAGCGCTTGAACGGCAAGGACGAACGAATCTGCACGAACGCAGTGGATTGCGGGCTTGACCGCCGATCAGCGTCGAGCGCCATATATAGAGTACCGGCAAACCTGCTCCCGGCAGGATTTCTGGAAGAGATCGCCCCCGCTAAACCGTAGCCGCCCGGCGACTAGTCATTTCAGGTGACGAGCCCCGCCCCGCGTGGCAGAGGTGCTAACTATTTCGTGCGATTCAAAAAAGCCGGTGCGCGGCGCAAATTTACTCCGTCGACAATCATTATCACTTCTAAAGGAGACGGAAATGAACAAGCCAATAGCAGCCGCCGCAGCGCGCGCGGTGTTGATCTGCGCCGCGGTCACTGTGGGGTACAGTGCAGCCGCCGGCGGCATTTCGAATAGTCAGTCAGCGGTGAATGCGTCGCCCACGTATGTCGTGCGATTCCAGGATCTCGATCTATCGAAAATCGACGGCGCGATGGCGCTGTATTCCCGGCTCCGCCATGCCGCGAGCGTGGTTTGCGAAACTTTCGAGAGCCGTGACATGGGGCTTTCCGCGCAGCACCGAGCCTGCGTGGATAAGGCGATCGGCGATGCCGTCGCGAGCGTCAATCGCCCGCTGGTATCGCAGTATCATCAGTCGCGCACCAAGGGCGACAAGGTCGGCCCGGTGCAGCTTGCAAAGGTGAATGACGTTGAATGATCAAATGCCATGCCGCACGGGAGCACCCCCGCGCGGCATGGCCTATCGAGTCAGGACGCGAGCAGCGGTTCCGGACGCAATTCCCCGGCAAGCTCGATGACTATATCCGCCGGAAGGCCGGCACGCCTGGCCGCTTCTCTGATGGCATCCCCGCTTTCCGCCTCATAGAGGCAGTACGTCTTGCGCTTGTCTGCGGACAGAAACGAATGCAGCCATTTGACGCCGACCAGCGCGTTTATCTCGCCAACCGCCTTCAGATCGTTGGCCGAAGCGCTGAACTCCTTCGCGAAATTTCGTTCTATCATGAATAGTGCCATGGTGCTCTCCCGTGCGTGTCAATGGGTGGTGGACTCGGGTTGCGCGCCATTGAGCCCGTGCCGGATGGCGTAGGTCGCCGCTTCGGTGCGATTGGCGCAATGCGTTTTGTTCAAAATACTTCGAACATGCGTGGCGACGGTATTGAGGCTGATCGCCAGCACGAGCGAAACGTCTTTGTTCGTGCGCCCGATCGCGAGCAGGCGCAAAACCTCGACTTCGCGAGCCGTAAGATCGTCGGGGAACGCGACCCCTCGGTCCCTCGCATGCAACAAGGCGTCGATGTCCGCGACCAGGCGCGCCATTCCAAGACGGCGCGCCAGCTGTTCGGCCTCGCGCAGCTGCTGAAGTCCCAGCCGCCGTTCTTCGTCAGTCTGTCGCGTTGCGAGGAAGGCGCCGTAGCGGTAGAACGTCCGGGCGAGCGCCGGCCAGGCGCGCATCGAGCGATTGAGCGTCAAAGCTTTCTCAAAATGCTCGCGTGCAACATCCGGCCCGCTCGCCATGCAAGCCAGCATGGCGAGGTAAAGATCGGCGGCACCGAAGCACACCGCGGTCGGATGATTGGCGGTTTGTCCAGCGTAGGGACGCAGCAGCTGATAAAGCGACTCGGCCCGGCCGGCATCCCCCAACGCGCAACACGTCTCCGCACAAAACACCAGACACGTCAGGTACATGTCGTCGCGGCGTATGGCGCGGTAATCGCGCTCGACGAGCCGCTCAAAAATTGCACGCGCCTCGGGGAGCAATCCGATCTCCGCCAAAATGAGCATCAGGCCGGGCTCCCACATGCGTTTGCCGGCGCCGGACACCATTGCCTTGATCTGCGGTGCGAGCGCGTGCAAACGGCCAAGGTCGCGGTTCAGCGCGAACATCTGCGCGCCATAGACGCCGTCCGCATCGTCGCGGCGGGTCTTCGTACCGATCTCGAGCAGCTCCTCGATCCGGCGCTCCAAATTACCCCAGTCGCCGTGCAACAGCGCCACTGTCACGCGATGGGCGCCCGTCTGGTATTGATGGAGACCTAGGCGGGCGGTCGTGCTCAGACTGTCGTAGTGATCGAGGATGCTTTCGATTTCATCGATGCGTCCGGCTTCGAAGCAATTCAGCGCCTGCCAATGATAGGCCTCTGACAACAGGTCGGGGCTGCCCGCCGAGCGAGCTATCGCTTGATATTCTTCGCACAGCTGCAGGCGACGCTGCAGGCTCTCGGGGTTGCCGCGCAACGCCATGATGGCGAACTGGAGGCATTCGCACTGCGCCGTGGGGTCGCAGCTGCGCCGGGCCATGGCGAGGGCCTTGCCGACCAAATCTGCGATCCGCGACTTGTCCGTCAAGGTTCTCTGCGCGAACGCCAGGATCGACAGCGCCCTGGCGCGGGGCGCCGAGTCCACCGCCGGCAAAAGCGCCAAGGCGTGTTCGATGAGCGGAACGAAACGATTCTGATCGACGTAGCGCGTCATATTGCCAAGCAGCACCAAGACATCGACCAGCAGTTCGGTACTACCCAACACGCGAGTCGGATTTACGGCCTCGAGCAGAGCTTCGATGGATTGCTCAGTCTGACCCAAATCTTTCAGCGCCGAGCCCTTGAGGATATGAGCTCGCGCTAGACGCTCATCTTGCATCAGGCCGCCGCTCTCCAACGTCTGTATGACATGGTCGTAGTGCACCAAGGCTTCTTCGTAGGCATACATGCGAACGGCACTCTCGGCGGCCCGCAGCGCATAGATAATGGCCTTCTCGCCGTTTCCGAGTGCAGCCGCCTCGTGGTAATGGTGCGCAATCCGGGTGAGCGCGGAATCGGGATGCGCGGCATGGACGGCGGCCAGGGCATCGCCGGCACGGCCGTGCAAGCGCAATCGATCGACGGGAGGCAAGTCTTGGTAGATCGTCTCGCGGATCAACCCGTGGGTGAATTGGTAAGCGCCGGAGGCGTCGCCGTTCGATTGGACGATGCCCGCCTGAACGGCCGGTTCGAGACCGCTCAGTATTTGCTGTAGATCTTCCCCCATGGCCAGCGCGATTTCGCGGACGGTGAATTGGCGGCCGTGAACCGCGGCGACGCACAGCAGTTCGTTGCACCGGTCGGAGAGACGAATCAATCGCCGGCCGATGGTCTCGTGTACGCCGGCCGGGATCTTGGCCGGCATCGGTCCAATGGCGGCGCCCGCACTCTCGTCGATGAGGACCTTGATCAATTCGATGGCGAATAGCGGGTTTCCATCCGTCTGCTTGTAAATCGTCTTGATCGCGGACTCGGACAAAGTGACGTTGCACAACTGCTGGGCGACCTCGCCGATGGCAATCTGCGAGAGCCCAGCAAGATGCACGCGTTGGGTATCGGAATCGCGGCTCAGGCCGCCGAGGGTGTTGAGCAGGGGCGTCTTTCTCGAGGCGTCCGCGTCCCGGTACGTGCCGACGATCAGCAGCCGGCTGCGCAATAGCTCTTGACTCAGGAATTCCAAGAGCGACAAGGATGGCGCATCGGCCCAGTGCAGGTCGTCCAGCATCAAGGTGATGGGCACCTGTTGCGCCGCTTGGTGGAAGAACTGGCGAATGGCGTCAAACGTGCGAAATCGCGCCGAGCCCGCATCCGCGACGGCGCTGTGCGTCTGGTAGGTTTGGTCCGATGAATCGAGCAGTTCCGGAACCAGCGCCGCGATTTCTTTGGCCGCCGTGCCCATGTTGAGGCGCACCTCGTCGAGCGATGAGGCCTCGACATAAGCGCGAAGGATTTGTACCCACGGCCAGTAGGGCGGCGCGCCTGCTTCCTCGCGGCAGCGGCCCCAAAGCACCAGCGCACCCTGATCCTCGGCCAGATCCGCCAGCGCCTCGGCGCAACGTGTCTTGCCGATGCCGGGCTCGCCGCATATCAATACCAACTCGCGGCGGCCGGCTAGCATGCGGTCGAACGCCGCTCGAAATACATCGAGTTCGCGCGCCCGACCGACGATAGGCCGGTACCGATTCACTCCCTCGGTTGCGAGATCATCCATACTTCTTTGAATTCTACCCAGGATTCGCGCCGCGGCGTGGCAGTTCCCGCCCTGGCAGTCCAGGCGGGGGCTGCCGCGCAGTGCAGCCGAGTCATCAGTTCCCGGGTTCGTGTCAATTACCGGGTTGCTTGTCGCAGGAAACTGCCGTGTTCCAGTCGGCGAAGCTCCCCTTCGGGTTGTGTTCCCACGCCCAGACGTGCAATTCGTAAAACGCCGGTAGGCCGAATCGATTCGGCGCGCCGATGTAGTTCAAGAGATCTCCCTCGAGTGCCGGGGTACCCCCAGAAGGATTCTGGCTTTGCCAAACGCTGGCGAGCACGATGAATTCGACGCCGACCAGACGCAACGCCCCGCCTGGAAGAGGTTCGTAGATCAATGCTTCAGGCTGGTCTGCTTGCAGCACGCCGCCCGCGATCCGCGATGGCAGTACGAAGTGTACTCCCATGGCTCCCGTATCCGGGCCGCTGACGCAGGGGGTCCCTTGCACGAAGCCTTCGGCGAGCGCGACATTGATGTCCCGGAAGCGCTCCGTGGCGATGCGCACCTTCTCAATCAGCGGCGAAGCGTCACTCGTCGACTTGGACGGTGCCCCCATGGCGAGGAGGGGTATCGCAAGCGGGAAAAGAACAAACGGCAACCGGCGAAGTATGCGCATGATGATCTCCTTCGATTGGTAATGAATCGCTCCCGCACTTAAGGTACCCGCGGCGTACCTTGGCGACCATCACCAGAAATGATGAGGAGCAAAGCGATCAAGAATTCGCGCTCGCTGAACGGATTTGACGATCTCGCGCGGCGCTACGTCGAGGGAATCGACTACGCCGTGCACATCCTGTGCCGCGAGCGATCAGGAGTCGCCGTCATTGCGCCGCACGGAGGGCGGATCGAAGGACGCACTTCCGAGGTTGCCAGACTGATCGCCGGTGATGAGCACCGCCTCTATCTTTTCGAGGGGCTGCGGACGACCGGCGACAATTTTGACTGTCTCCACCTGGCCAGTCATCGATTCGACGAGCCGCGTGCCCTCGATCTGATCTCCAGCTGCGATATCGTCGTGTCCGTGCACGGATATGCCGGTCCCGGGCCGGATGTGTTGCTGGGAGGCTTGAATGAACGGCTGAAGCAGGAACTCGCGCAAGCTCTGGCGAAGATCGGTCTTTCGTGCGTGACCGACGGGCACCGTTTCCCGGGCAAAGACCCGCGAAACATCTGCAACAGAGGCCGTTCGGGCGAGGGT
>DATMNF010000089.1:0-2126 GCA_035569355.1 Steroidobacteraceae bacterium | reverse complement strand
AGTCCGCCCGCGGCTCCCATGATCAGCACCCATTCGCCGGGCTTGACCTTTGCCCGGTCGCGTAATTGCGTGAATGCAAGCGGCGCGTGGCGCGCCACCACTGCGGCGATCCTGAAATCAAGTGCGGTCGGGATAAAGTGCGTGACGTGCACGGGGACTTTCACGTATTCGGCGTAGCCGCCCCATGTATTCACGCCGAGGATGATCGGCAGCCCGCTCGGTTGCGTGCCCACGACCGCCCCGCACGCGAGCCGGTCGCCGACCTTGCGGGTCGTCACCTCCGGACCGACCGCCGCCACCACGCCGCACGGATCAACGCCCAACACATGCGGCAACTTCGGCCGGTGCGCATATTGGCCGGCACGCACCGCGAGGTCGAGCGTGCGATTGACCGAAACGGCGTGGACCTTCAGCAGCAGTTCTCCTGGTCCGGGCGCGGGCGCGGGAACCTGCTCGAGGCGCAGCACTTCCGGCAGTCCGAACTGGTGAAACACGATCGCCTTCACGCGTTTTTCTCCCGATCGATCCGTACTCATTACTCATTACTGCAGCGGCAGCGCGCGGCGCTCATGAGCGAAAATAGTGCCTCGCCCTATTTCACCGCGATCGCATAATGCCGCTTCGATGAGCTGCCAGAGGGAAATACCACGTCGACGGTGAGGGAATCGGTGCCGGTAAAACCGGGGTTGGGCTCGTAATGCAGAACCACTCCCTCCAAGCGCCGCTTGTTGCACTCGTAGCGCACGTTCCCTTGGGGAAAGTTGGTGAACCCGGTGCTGTTCTCAACGGTGAGCCTGCCGTTCTTCGGCGGCTCGATGATGCGCACCGTCGAAAAACCAAGCGATGAGCAGTCCGGATTGATCGAATAGAGAAAATCGAGCCGCAGCTTCTGTTCCGCCGCGACCGCGCGCACGAGCTCGACGGGTTGCGCAGGCTTGGGCGCGTTCGCGGCGGGGCTCTGTCCCGGCCACGCGAAGGCAAATCCGCCGTGGGTGTGGATCCATACCAGATTCATGTCCGCCGCGATCTGCGCCTCGACTTGCGGCGCACAGGATTGGCCGGTCACGCGCGACGCGAACTCCCGGTGGATCTTCAGCGTGCGCCCTTCGACCTTGAAGCTCGAGTGGTAGGCGAGGAGCGGCTTGTCAATGCGCAACGCCGGTGGGGCGACCGGCATGGGAAAGCCGTCCGCGAATGTAGCCTCGATGTCTTCCGTCTGCTCACCGGCATAGCAGACGAAGGCAGAGGCACGGCCGCTCAGCCGCGGCGGCAACAGAAAATTCCCCGGTCGCGTCAAGAGCGGCATCCCGAATGGAACGCCCGCGCGACCTGGGAGCCGCGGCGGCCGGAATTTTGTGTCCAACACAAACGTGCCCTGGACGTCGGCGGGATCGATCGGCTCGGCGACATGACTGAGATCGAAGCTGCCGGTGCCGGGCGTGCCGAAGCCTTGCAGCACGCGGCGCGCGGCCGCTTCGCTGCCGAGGTTCTGCACTGCTGCCGCCGCCCCGCGCAGCGCAATGGCAAGCGCACCGGTCGCGCTTTCGTGCGTCTCACCGGTCACGCTGCCGTCGGCGGCGACATGGAGAACGGTGCGGGAATGGCTGGTATGATCCTGTGGCCGCATGGCAGGGGTGCGGGCAAGTGTTGCCGCGCTCGCGGATACTCGCACGACCGGCTTGTCGTAAGCCTCCGGCGCCAGCACGCCGAAGGCCGCTCCGCTCGCCGTGGGATCGTCATAGAGATCGAAGTCCGGCAGATAAACGATGACGTGGTTGAGCACCGTCAAGGTTGGCGGGTCCGGCAGCGCATAGGCATTGCCGAGGTTGACCAGCGCCGCTTCGCTCGCGATGCCCTTGGCGGCGAGGAGCGCCGACATGAGGGTGACCTTGTCCTTGCAGTCCCCGTATTTGTTGTGCAACACGGCCGCCGCTTCGTTAGGGACCACACGCCCGACGGCGAGATAAACCGCGACATAGCGGATGTGCTTCTTCATCCAGGCATCGATCGCAATTGCCTGTGCTTTCTTGTCGACGATCCCCCGCGTTATCTCGTCGGCAAGCAAAGAAATCTCGGGGGTGACTGCCGACTTGGGCAGCGCCAGCGCGCGATAGGCGAGCCCCAGC
>DATMNF010000088.1:0-28961 GCA_035569355.1 Steroidobacteraceae bacterium | reverse complement strand
GATCGGCGCGCCTCGGCCGGCCAAGCAATGCGCGCAAGCGTGAATGCGGTATTTCACAACATACCCGCCATGGTTTTATGGAGCGCGCTGATCCTGGTATTGACGGTCATCGGCTACGCACCCCTGCTCGCGGGCCTACTCGTCATTGCGCCGCTGTTGGGGCACGCTACGTGGCACGCGTACAAGGGGATGATTCGCTGACGGGGGCTTCACCCGCCTATTCTATACGCCGGACGCTTTGCCTTCGCGGCGCAGAAACGCGAGCACCAGCGTCTCCGCTTTGCGCGGGGCCGCGAGATTCAAGCTGCCATTGAAGACTTCATGAATGAGGCCTGAGCGCCACGAATCGAATACCGCCGGATTGATATAGGACTTGCGGCACACCGCGGGGGTGTTGCGAAGCTTCGCGGCCACCTGTTTGACTACATGCGCGATTTCGCTTTTCAACGCCCGTTCGCTGCGGACCTCGGGCAATGGCGTGCGCGCGAGCAGCGTGATGGCGTGCAGGGTTGCACCCCAGGTGCGAAAATCCTTCGCCGTGAAGTCATCGCCCATCGCCTCGCGCAGGTAATCGTTGACCTGACCGGAGTCGATGGGACAGCGTTCGTCGTCGTCGCTCACGTATTGGAACAAGTGCTGTCCGGGTATTTCCTGGCAGCGCCGGACGATCTGCGCGATGCGCTTGTCGTCGATGTGAACTTCGTGCTGGATTCCGCCCTTGCCGCGAAAATTCAGGACCGCGCGCCCGTCGCGAATGAAGCTGACATGGCGATTGCGCAGCGTCGTGAGACCAAAGCTCTTGTTGTCGCGGGCGTATTCGGGATTGCCTATGCGCAGCCGCGTCGCATCGAGAATGGTGACGACCACCGCCAAGACTTTTTCGCGCGGCAAGCCCGGCAATCCCAAATCACGCCTGAGCTTGCGCCGCAATTTCGGCAGTGCTTCGCCGAATGCCACCATGCGATCGAACTTGGCGCTGTCGCGAACCTGGCGCCATTCGGGATGATACCGGTACTGTTTGCGGCCGCGCGCGTCGCGCCCTGTTGCCTGAAGATGACCACGCGCCTCGAGGGAAATCCAGACGTCTCGATAGGCCGGTGGGATTGCAAGACTGGCGATCCGTTTGAGTTCCTTGGCCGCCGCGAGCCGGCGGTTTTCCGGAGTCAGATAGCGAAAGCCTTTACCAACGCGCAGACGCCGGATGCCGGGCTCGGCATCCGAAACATAGACGAGACCGGCCTCCACAGCCATCTGCGCCGCTTCGGCGGCGACGCCGGTAAGGTTTGCGGCCGCTGGTGAGGATTTCAAGGTCATGGCGTTGGATTGTTAGCGAAACGAAAGTCCTTGCGCTAGAGACGTTCACTGACGCGCTTGTAGGAATACACGATATCCGATCGTTCAAGCTGGGTGCCCTTCCCTTTGATAATTCTGTGACGCAATTCTGTGACGCATTAGAGGGAACGCGCCCTTGCGTCAACGCGACCCCGGGTCGTCCGCCAGCTGAACCAACATCTTTCCCGTATTGGTTCCGCTGAACAAGCCGATCAAGGCCGCGGGCGCCTGATCAATCCCCTGCAGAATAGTGCTGCGGAATCGGATGCGTCCCTCCTTGAGCCAGCCCTTCATATCGGCGAGAAATCGATCGCGCAGCGGCTCGAACTCGTAATAGACAAAACCCCTCATCGTCAAGCGGTTGTAAATCATGTTCGACAGGGTGGTCACGGGCTCCGAAATGGCGCCAAAATTGTTGTAGGCGGAAATCATGCCGCACACCGCGATTCGCCCGAGTGCGTTCATGCGTGGCAGCGCCGCGTTCAAATGCTCGCCGCCCACATTGTCGAAGTACACATCGATCCCTCGCGGCGCAACCGACTTGAGCGCGGTGCGCAGCTCTTCCTTCTTATAGTTGATCGCCGCATCCAGCCCGAGCTCGTCTTTGAGCCACCGGCACTTATCGTCCGATCCGGCACTGCCAATGACATAGCAGCCTTTTATCTTCGCGATCTGCGCCGCCACGCTGCCGACCGCCCCCGCGGCGGCCGACACGAAAACGTTCTCGCCCTCCTTGAGCGTCGCGATCACCAGCAATCCGCCGTACGCGGTCAGACCCGTCAATCCCAACACGCTCATATAGGCGGTCAACGGCATGCCATCGGGGTCGAGTTTCGAAAGCCCCTTGCCGTCCGATACGTAGTGCTGACGAAACCCCCGCATCGATTCGACGACATCACCTTCCTGATAGCCCGCGTGGCGCGATTTGAGAACGCGGCCGATGGCCCCGCCGATCATCGCCTCATTGAGCGGCGTTTGCCCGGCCAATCTCGGCCGCATGGCCGGATCGACGGACATGTAAATATTCTCCACTAACAGCTCACCGGCGAGTGGATCCGCCACGTCTGTTTCGACGATGCCAAATTGCCCGAGCACCGGCACGCCCCGCGGACGCTCGAGCAGATGCACTTCTTTGCTACGCATACTCATCTCCTTGTCCGATCACCGGCAGCGTCCATTCTGCGGGCAGAGCGCGCCCGCGTAAACGGCGCGCGGATTATATGAGCGCGGATCGGGGATTTCGTTTATTTTTCGACCATCGACGGGGGAAAGGAACAAACATGAAATTCATTCATAGGGTATTGCGATCGTGCGCGATCGGAGCTGTGTCTGCCGGATTGGCGTCGGCCGGGCACGCCGAAGCCGGGCCGGGTGCATCGAGGCACTATTTTCTGGCGGCGACGCCCGAGAACGTGCAGTGGGGTTGGTACGACCCGGCCGAGAAGCCCAGGCTCACGATTCATTCCGGCGACACGGTTTCCATCGAAACGCTCTCGCACTCACTGGGAAAGATAAAGCCCGGCATCGACATGGACGAGATCATGAAGCTGCGTAAGCAGAACGACGGCGGCGGTCCGCACTCGATTACGGGGCCCATCTACGTCGAGGAGGCCGAACCCGGCGACACGCTGGAGGTTCACATCGTCAAGATCGTCCCGAAGCCCGATGCCTTCAATTTCAATCTACCGGGCAAGGAATTTCCGACCGTCGGCGCGCTTGCCTCGGAATTTCCCGAGGGCTTCGTGAGGTTTTATCACTTGGACCTTGCAAAAATGGAAACGCAATTCAAACCCGGGATCGTCATTGATCTCAAACCGTTTCCGGGCACCTTTGCCGTGGGCGTGGACCCGAACGAACCGGATGCCAAGGCGGGACCGCCTATACACGATGCGACAGGCCGCACGAGCACCCTACGGCCGTGGAAAAACGGCTCGAACATGGATCTCAACGAGCTGCAGGCGGGTTCCATTTTGTACCTGCCGGTGTTCCTCAAAGGCGGCTTGATCTGGACCGGCGACTCGCATTGCCGGCAGGGAAATGGCGAAGTCAACTTGACGGCGCTGGAGTGCGCCTACAAAGAGATCGAGATTCGGCCCGTCGTGCGCAAGGATATGAAAACCGAGTGGCCTTGGGCGGAGACGAAAACTCACTGGATTTTCATGGGTTACGACGAGGACTTAAATCAAGCGATGAAGATCGCAGTGGAGCAGACGATCCATTGGTTGTCCGCGCAAACTATCGTCCCAATGAGCCGCGAGGAAGCCTATGCCCTGACTTCGATCGTGGGCGATTGTCGCGTCACCCAGGTCGTCGATATTCGCAAGGGCGTGCACTGCATGATCCCGAAATCGGTTTTCGTCCAGTCTCGGCGACCTCGAGGCGGTCACGGCGCAACGCTCCGATGAAACGCCGTCAACCGATTCGTTGTCCTCTTCGTTATGTACCGAGTGGATACAATGTGGCGACAATTTGGGAGTGCAGTTTATGAACACGTACTGGAAACCAGCGAACCGAATCGGTTGCGTGCTGTGCGCTGCTCTCATCCTCTGCTCCGTCAGCATGGCCGACCAGCCGTCGGTACGAGAGCCTGGGGCACGGGAGCCCGGGGTGTGGCAAAAACACGAGTACTCCTTTGCGTTCCTGGGGTTTACCTCGACCTATTCCTGCGACGGATTGGCTGACAAGCTCAAAGTGCTCTTGATTGCGGCCGGAGCCCGGCACGATGCGAAAGCACTGCCTGGTGCCTGTGCGTCGGGCTTTGGACGCCCCGACAAGTTCGCGCGGGCGGACCTGACGTTCTACACTCTGGCGCCACCCGGAACGGACGCGACTTCCAAGCCGGTCGATGGTATCTGGCGGCCGGTCTCTATCGGCGATCGTTTGCCGCGAGAACTCGCCCTTGGCGACTGCGAACTCGTCGAGCAATTTCACCACAGCGTGCTGCCGATGTTCACCACGCGTAACATCGATGATCACACCACCTGCATCCCGCATCAGGACTCGGGATCGGTCATCGCGCTTCGATTCGAATCCTTCACCGCACCGCCCAGCGCTCCGCACACGCAGCCGGTGCAACCGGCTACATGAGCCAAGGAGCCTATCTCAGTATTCCGCGTCGACCTCGGCGTGGCCGCGACCTCGGCAGTGCACTACAAGTAATGCCGGTCTCGTAGCCGCCCGCCTAGCGACGCGGAAACGCTTGCGATGAACGCACCCACCAGCATGGAGAGCGCCGTATATATTGCCGCTTCCGCCGCCGCCTTTCGCCCGGCGTCAAAGTCCGCCCTCGCTTTGGCTTGCGCATCCAGTGCGGCAGCGGCGAACTCATCGACGCGCTTGCGCGCGTCGGCCGGTGAAGCTCCGGTTCGCGCGGCGACCAATTCCGCGAGGTAGCTCCGATCGGCGTCGGATACGCCGCCTTCAGACCAAGCGTTCGCCGCTACGTGCGCCGCCTCGAGCCGCGGATCGCTCGACGCGGCAGAGGAAGACGAACCCGTAGAACGAAACAACTTATCGATGGAATAGGCGCGGGCGAGCGCATGCTCGTGGAGCTTGTCCCCGCCAAGCCTATCGACCCCGAGCCCATCCCCGCCATACGGGTTAGCAGCGGCGTCGCTCAGCGCGGCCGCATGAGCGCCACCCGCCACTGCACGGGCACCGCCCTCGATCGCTGTAAATACCGATGTCGCGGCGGCCGCGGCAACCAGGACCGTCGCCACGGACCACATCACCAGCCCGTGCGCGGTGTCCCGGAAAAAAACTTCGTGCGTGTGCGTCCCGAGCCACCTCGTGCGGAGCCTGCCGGTAATGTAGCCACCGACTCCGGAGGAGATCCACTGCATGACGATCAACCAAATCGCGGTTGCAATCGCAAATTTCGCGGCGCTGGCGCCGTGGCCAGGCCAGGGAGAAGCCGCGTCGAACCCGAGGCCGGAGCCCAGTACCAGCAGCACCAATGAGACCGAGGCCGCAACGAATGCTCCTGCGAAGATTGCAGGCCACGAAACCGCAGACCCTGGGCGCAACTGCTCCGGGCGAGCTTCAACTATCTGTTCCACGTCATTCCCCGCCGATCAATGGTGCGAACACATTGCGAGCAATAAGATGATCGGAAGGGGAACGCCCAGCATCCAAAGCAGAATTCCGCGGCCCATGTTTGTATTCCTCGGTAAATATTGATTATATGGGCGCTGTTCATATGAGAGCGCAGCCGCCCGCCCAACCACGAAAGAGACATTGCTCGCGTTCCGGGTTTTTATCCATTCTCTATTCGAGTCATCGAATGTCAGGTGTTTCTTACGGCCGGCGCGGGCGATGTGCTGGGGCAGTACCGGCAGTGTGCGCAACGATGTCACTGTTGACGAGTTGCGCGAGCGGACCGCCCGCCGCGGCGCCGGCACCGGCCCTCAACCCTGCCGAAGCACGGGCGATCATCGAGAGATCCGTACCGCTTACCGCGTCCGACCGCGCGGGCTGGGCTGCCGATATGTACGCCGCATTCGCAGTTCTCGGGATGGAACCGACGCGCGACAAGATTTGCGCGGTAGTTGCAGTAATCGAACAGGAATCGGGGTTTCGCGTCGACCCCGTGATACCCGGATTGCCCGCAATCGCGTGGCGAGAGATAGAAACCCGCGCCGAGCGCGCGGGCGTGCCGCGCCTCGTCGTGCACACCGCGTTGCAACTCAAGTCGCCGACCGGCCGCAGCTACAGCGACCGGATCGACAGCGCAAGAACCGAGAAGGATCTGAGCGACATCTACGAAGAGTTCATCGGTGAGATGCCCCTGGGGAAGACGCTTTTCGCGGAGCGAAACCCCATCCGCACTCGCGGCCCCATGCAAGTCAATATTGCTTTTGCGGAGCAGTACGCGGCGGTGAAACCCTATCCGTATCCGGTAAAGGTGAGCATCGCGGATGAAGTGTTCACGCGTCGAGGCAGCGTGTATTTCGGCACCGCCCATCTGTTGGGGTACCCTGCTCCCTACGATCGGTATCTATACCGCTTCGCGGACTTCAATGCCGGTCAATACGCGAGCCGCAACGCCGCCTTCCAGAGCGCCGTCAGCAGCGCCGCCGGTATCCCTCTATCGGCGGATGGGGCGTTGCTGCCCCATGACGCCGGCACACCCGGAAGGACGGAACTTGCGGTTCGCACGCTTGGCAAAAGGCTCAATATGGAGGACGGCGCAATCCACAGCGCCCTCGAACTGGGCAAGTCGGCGGAATTCGAACGAACGAAGTTATACGAGCGCGTCTTCGCGCTCGCCGAACAGGCGCAGGGTCGCTCCCCGCCTCGAGCAAGGGTCCCGCAAATTCAATTACACGGGCCCAAGCTCGCCCGGCGCCTGACTACGGAATGGTATGCCGGCAGAGTCGATCAGCGTTTCAAGCGCTGTCTGGCGCAATGAGCGTGCGCCGACCGAGTCCTGGCTGCGAGCACGATCACTTTCCGGATCGTTGCGTACTGCGCCTCTCGCGCACGTAGCGTTCGCTCGTGATCTCGATCACCGCCTGCTTACCCGTTTCCCCTACGTCCTTGCGCGCCTCGAGGGGCTGCTCGGCAAATCGCTCGCGCTCGGCGGCGCTGACGCGCTTGATGGTGGTGTTCTCGTAGAAGCCGGAAAGATAGCTCGCCACCGCGGCAGCGGCGTTTTCTTCACCAAAAAAGCCCAGCCGCAAAGCGTGCACTATGCGGCCCTGATCGATCCCAGCCACGGAGTACAAGCGGTACACGCGGAAGATGTCGAGGTTCGGCACCGTCTCCGGATCAACGGCGTTTTCCGCGAGCGACAGCTGAATCACGAACCAGCGTGAAGCTTGCTCATCCTCCAACTCGAGCGTGGTCAACGCGCGAACGGTTTGTGTGCTCTCGAGCGTCGGTAAACCCGTCGTGTACTGTGCCCGGGGCGCCGCGGGCGCGGACGTCGGCGCGCGCACGGGTGAAGACACCGGCGTAGGCACGGGTGAAGACATCGGCGAGCGCGCGGCTGAGGGCATGGGCGCTGTCGGCGGTGTAGATACGGGTACGCGCGCCGGCAGCGACGCAATCGCCGTCGCAGGCATCGCGCCGGGCGCGCGAATGGCAGTCGGTGCGCGAATCGCTGTCGGCGCGCTAATCGCTGTCGGCGCACGAATGGCGGTCGGCGCGCGAATGGGCGTCGGTGCGCGACTGGGCGTCGGTGCGCGACTGGGCGTCGGTGTGCGACTGGGCGTCGGTGCGCGAGCGGGAATTCTTTGTTCCGCCGTAAGGACAGGCGGAGAAACTGCGCTGGGAGCGACCGAATTGCTCGCCTTTACGGCGGGCGGCGCGGCTTCCGGCGGATCCGTCTTGGCACGCATCGAGGCAATCGCACGCAAGTCATCGGCGTCCGCGGTTGCGGTGAGCGCGCTGGGATAAACGTCCCGCACTCTCTTGAGGACAGCATCCGCTTCATCCTCGCTCGCAAATGGACCGAGCCGCAATCGATAACGCGGGCGTCGATCTTCGATACGTTGCACTTGATACACATACGTGTCTTCGCGGGCGGCAATGTTGGTCCCTGCGGGCGGGTCAATCGGCGCGGTTGATGCGCTGAGATTGATCACGAAGGGTCCTGGACCGCCGAGCCGAACCGTGTCCGGCAAAGGCGCCAGCAGGTCGTCGATACTGAGGTGCCAGATATCCGCGGTCGATGGCGTATTTATCGGCGCAGCCATAATTCCTTTTGAGCGAACGGTCGGTGTGCCGCGACGATATTGGCTAAGCGCGCCTCGGGAAACCGTGATCGGCGTCTCCGCGCGGCGACAAATTGAGTTTATGTCAAAGGAGAACTCGATCGTGCGGCGAACGCCTTGTCAAAAACACGTTATGTCCATGTTCGCTTGCGATCTTTAGGGTCTCTTCGGCGAGCGTCTTTTCAGAGGCCGCGCAAAACTCAGGACTTCGCCCGCCATCAATTCGAGCACCTGTGCCACGCGCGGCACCCGGCAGGTGCCCTCCTCGTCGAATACTTCCTCGGTCGAATTGATGGCGGCGCCGAGCGGCGTCGGCCACCCGCGCAGCGCGTGCACGATGTCGCGCAACGCGCCTAGAGTATTCACCGCGCCGGACCACCCGCCGGCCGTCGCGATGCAGCCGACGGCACGGCCGCTGAAGTACGGCCGCACATCGGTGCGCAGGTCTTCCGCATAGTCCAATGCGTTTTTCACGAGGCCGGAGATGCTGCCGTGATAACCCGGGGAGCCCAAAATGATGCCGTCGGCCATGGCGAGTTCCGCCACCAAATCTCGCGCCGCATCGGTGCGCTCGGGAGTATCGGGCTGGTAGAGCGGCAGTTGCAATGACGAGCCGCTGATCAGTTTGGTTTTCGCCCCGGCGCGCTGCGCGGCGTCGAGCACCAACCGCATGGCCCGTTCAGTCGTCGAATTGGCGCGCAGTGTTCCGCCGACTGCAACGATATAGGGTGAACGCATAGCCTCGAATCCTACACGGTATCGGCAGCGATCGCCGCCGTCAGCGAGGTGCGCTTAGATTGCTGCGCACGACGGCGTCCGCTTCGGCAGCGGCCTTGTCGAGATCTTGGGTATAGACCTGGGTATCGCCCACGGGCGCCTCGCCTGCGTTCATCGCCAACACCGGTCCGTCGCGATTCGTCGTGTCCACCGTTACTGTGGCCGATAGACCCACGCGCAGCGGCGACTTCACGAGATCGTTGTCGTCGATTTGAATTCGCACCGGCACCCGCTGCACGACCTTGATCCAGTTGCCGGAGGCGTTCTGCGCCGGCAGCAACGCGAACGCTGCGCCGGTACCGGCCGACATACCCCTGACGCGGCCATGGAATATGAACTTGCCGCCGTAAAGATCGCTGCGCACCTGAGCGGGCTGTCCGATCCGCAGGTTCCGCAGCTGGACCTCCTTGAAATTTGCGTCGACCCACAACGCGTTCAGCGGGATCACGGTCATGAGCGCTTGCCCCGCCTGAATGTGCTGACCCAGCTGCGCACTGCGCTCCGCCACATAACCGGTAACCGGGGCGACGACGGCATTGCGCTGCGCGGCGATCCACGCGTCGCGATACGCCGCCTTGGCCTGCAACACCGCCGGGTTCTCTTCCACCGGCGTGCCGTCGACAAGCGCGTGCGCGCCGGTCGACTGGCGCTCCGCTTGCCGCCAAGCAGCGCGCGCCAACTCGACGCTCTCGCGCGCGTGGCGGACCTCTTCGGGCGCGATGGCATGGTCGGCCAGCAACGGTTCGCGCTTGGCCAGGTCGGCTTGCGCACGGGCGAACTCCAACTTTCGCGTTTCAATGAGCGAGTCGTACTGATCCGCCGTGGATTTTTCCTGGCGCACTTGGCGCACCGTTTGCGCGAGCGAGCTGGCTGCGCGGCTCAAGCTGGTCTGCGCATCAACGGGATCAAGACGCACCAGTACCTGGCCGGACTTGACCAGTTGCGTGTCATCGACGAGTACCGCAATGACGGTCCCGGAAACTTGCGCCGAGATCACGACCTTGTTGCCGTTCACGTAGGCATCGTCGGTGCGCTCCCGCTTCGAGAGCACCAATATCCAGTACGCGCCCCACAGCACGCCCAAGACGATGAATATCAGGGCAATGAGAACGAGGATCTTGGTCCGTTTGCCGTTGACGGGCGCCGGCGCGGCAGGTTTCACGTTTGCGTTCATGGTGTTGTTGTGGTGGCAGTCGGGCGGTATGCGCCGAGTTGTTGCGGGCTTTGGTATCCGCCGCCGAGGGCGCGCTGCAGCGCGATGTCCGCCGAGAGCGCTGCGGCGTCGATCTGCAGAAGCGCATCGCGCTGCTCTATCCAGGATTCCGTCGCCTGCAGCTCGCTGCGCGGATCAGCGATGCCTTCCCTGACGCGCGCCGCCGCGCTGCTGCGGAGTTGGCGTGCGGCCTCGACTTGAATCGTGCGCTGGGTTCGCTCGGCCGCGAGCTGCGCCCGGGTCGATGCCTGCGTCGCCACGTCGCGCGCGGCGCTGACCAAGGTGTCCTGATAGCTGGCGACGGCTGAATCGATTGCGGCCTGCGAGGCGCCGTAGCGTGCCTTGAGCCGGCCGGCGTCGAACACGGGCAAATGAATCGCGGCACTTGCTTGCGGTACCCGGCTGCCGTACTCGAGCAATTTGCCCACGTCGATGCTGGAGAGACCCGCCAACGCGTTTATGGTCACATCCGGGAAGAATTCGGCGCGCGCGGATTGCAGATTCTCTTCCGCGGCCTCGACCCGCCAGCGGCTGGCGGTGATATCGGGCCGCCGCGAAATCAGGTCGATCTTGACTTCGTCCGGCAAGTTGGCGGAAAGCGCCGGCAACGGTTTGGCCTGAAGTGCGGGCAATTCGGCAATGGATCGCCCGACCAATCCCGCAACAGCGACGATGCGCAATTTAGCCGATCCCTCGAGCGCCGCGATTTGCTCGCGGGCCGAGGCCAACGCAAGGTCGGAACGATTCGTGTCGTCCGCGGGATCCAAATCCGCTTTGACGCGGGCGGCGGCGATCGCGCCCTCATCTTGCACGACTCGCGCGCGCATCGAGGCGAGATCGATGCGCGCTTGATCCGCCTGCCACCCAAAATAGGTATCCGCAATCGAGCTCGCGAGCATCAGAGCGGCGGCGCTGCGGTCGGCTTGCGCGGCATGCGCCTGGTCAACGGCCGCTTCCACCGCGGCGCGCTGCTTGCCCCACCAATCAAAGGTATAGCTGGCCTGCAAGCCCAGGTCGTACTGGTTGAACCAGTTGAAACCAAGGAGCCGCGGCGGGAACATGCCGTTATCGCTCAAACGCTGACGCTCTGCGTCCGCACTTGCATCGACGCGCACTCCGGCGGCAGCGCCCGCGATTCGCACGGACTGGCGCGCGGAATCGTAACGGGCATGCGCAGTCGCCAGAGTTGGCGAAGACCCCACGGCGAGTTCGATCAGCCGATCGAGCGTCGGATCCTGATAGCGCTTCCACCAGTCCTGCGCGGGCCAGTCACCGCCGGCAGGAGCCTCGAGGCCCTCCAAAGGCACAACAGCCGCCAATGCCGCGGGTTTCTGTTTGGGCGGCAGCCCAGCGCAACCGGCGCATAAGCCGGCGCACATGGTTGCCACACCGGCGGCCGCCGCCCACGTCCTCATAGCGCTCGCTCCGGCAGATCCGGCTTCGGAGCTTCGGCCATATTCATGTACAAGCGCTTGAGCTGCGAAACCAACTCGCGCTGCTCTGCTTCCGGGAAGTCCGCAAACATCCGACGCAGCGGTACGAACATCATGGGTAGAAGCCGCCGCACCAATTCTTCACCCCGCTCGGTGACGCGCAGAACCATGCGCCGGCGATCGTGCGGACTCAAATCGCGCGTGATGAGGCCGCGGCTCACCAGCGCATCGCTGATGCGCGACATATTCGCGGGACTCTGGGCCGCGCGCGCGCAGAGGTCACTCGGATGCGCGACCCCGTCGGGCTGCGAAAACAACGTGGTGAGGACCCGAAACTCCGCTTCGGCGAGACCGAAGGGTCGAATATGCTGTTCGAGATTTGCCGCCATCTCTCGCCCCATATGCAGCACCAACCGGCAAAGCAAAATTTGCGTGAGCGGCAAATCCGGCATTCGCGTGCTCAAAGCCTGGAGATTGGCCTCCAGCTTGTCGAACGGGGAATCGGAATTATTAATTTGAATACTAACCATTATATGCAATATATTTCATGACGTGAATATATAGTATGCAAATATTTCTTGCATTAAAAAACAGCGCATGTCATTTTCACGTGTCATTTTTTCGCGCGACGGCCTCACCCAGTGCCCTAAACGGTCGACTCCAGCGCCGACGACCGCGTAGGGCCCGGATTGGCTTCCGGCTGCGCAATTGACCCCCGCAATCGCACTTAGGTTTATGAACCATCTCCTATCAAAGAGCGTCGGTTTCGGAGGGGTTGGCCTTGTCGCCGCCACTCTGCTTGCCGCCTGCGCGGTGGGACCGAATTTCAAGCCACCTGAAGCGCCGCAGGGTGCCGGTTTCGGGCCCGCATCGCTGCCTGAGGGCGAGGCGCAGCGCTTTGTCGAGGGAATGGATATTCCCGGTCAGTGGTGGACGCTCTTTGAATCCCCCGAACTCAACGCCCTCATCGATCGCGCACTGAAGAACAGCCCAACCCTGCAAGCCGCGCAGGCGGCGCTGCGCCAAGCGAACGAAACTGCGGCTGCCCAGCGCGGGAGCTTGTATCCCAGCGTATCGGGCACGGTGCAGAGCGAACGCCAGAAGGGCACAGGTGCGGCCCTCGGCGTTCCCGGATTCCCGAGCTCCTACTACTACAACCTGCAGACAGCCTCCGTGAATGTGTCCTATACCCTCGACGCCTTCGGCGGCACACGGCGTCAAGTGGAGGCCTTGCAGGCGCAAGCCGAATACCAGCAGTTTGCATTGGAGGCGAGCTATCTCACGCTCACCGCGAATATCGTCACGGCGGCGATCAACGAGGCCTCGCTGCGCGCGCAAATCGCAGCCACCGACGATATTGCGCGCTCCCAGCAGCAACAGCTCGAGATCACGCAGCGACGCGTGACCGCCGGCGGAGCCTCGCGGGCCGACGTGTTGCAGCAGCAGGCAGCGCTGCAAAGCACGCTCGCGACCTTGCCGGCGTTGCGCAGTCAACTCCAACAGCAACGCAACCAGCTGGCAGCCTATGTCGGAGCCCTTCCGCTCGACTATGCAGGCGCGGAATTCAATCTCGACTCTTTGAAGGTACCGCAGGACCTGCCCGTGAGTCTGCCGTCGAAATTCGTCGAGCAGCGCCCGGATGTGCGCGAGTACTCAGCCTTGCTGCATCAGGCCACTGCGCAGATCGGTGTCGCCACGGCAAATATGCTGCCGCAGATCACCCTTACCGCAAGCTACGGCCAAGAGGCCTCGAAGTTCGCAGATTTATTTTCGCCCGCCTCGAACGTATACAGCCTCATCGGGTCGCTGACACAGCCGATTTTCAAGGGCGGCGAGCTCATGCACCAGCGCCGAGCCGCAGTTGCGGCCGCCGAGGAAGCGTCCGCCAACTATCAGGCGACGGTCATCACCGCATTTCAAGACGTGTCCAATACGCTGTATGCGTTGCAGGCCGACGCGGAAGCGCTCGCAGCGCAGAGCACCGCCGAACGCACGGCGGCCGACAGCCTTTCGCTGGTGCAAGCCCAATACAAAAGCGGCGCCGCAAGCTTTCTGCAAGTGCTGACCGCAGAACAGACCTACCAAACCGCGGCCGTCGCGCTCGTGAAGGCACGGGCACAACGCTTCGCGGATACGGCAGCTCTTTTTCAGGCGCTCGGAGGCGGTTGGTGGAACCGTACCGATGTCGCGGTGAAAGGCGTCGCCCGGACCAACGACAAGGGACAAATGTGAGCAGCATCGAATCCGAAATCAGCGATGACGGCAGCGCAACTGCGAGACCTCGCGCAATGATCAAGCCGCTCCTCATCATGGCCATCATCGCCGCCGTGGTGCTGGGAGGCATCTTTGCGTGGCAAGCCTTCATCGGCAAGATGATGCAAAAAGGCATGGGGGCGGCGGCGGCTGCGCCCCAAGCCGTCTCCACCATTGCCGCGGCCGAAGACCGATGGCAGCCGCAAGTGCAAGCCACCGGGAGCGTGCGCGCGGTGCGGGGCGCCGATCTCTCCCCCCAAGCCTCAGGCGTCGTCGATGAAATCGCGTTCGACTCCGGCAACGATGTCCCTGCCGGCAAGATATTATTGCGCCTCAAGCCGAATGACGATTATGCCAAGCTGCAACAGCTGCAGGCGGCGGCGGAGTTGGCAGAACAAACTCTCAAGCGCGATCAGGAACAGTTCGCCGCGCAGGCCATTAGCCAAGCAGTGATCGACAGCGACGTGTCGACGCTGAAATCGGCGAACGCGCAAGTTTCGGCGCAACGCGCCTTGATCGACGAGAAGATCGTCAAAGCGCCGTTCGCCGGACGATTGGGGATCCGCCAAGTCGATCAAGGGCAGTATTTGACCGCCGGCGCTACCGTCGTCACATTGCAGGCGCTCGATCCCATTTTGATCGATTTCTATGTGCCCCAGCAGGCGCTGGCACAGGTGAAAATTGGTCAAGCGGTCGCGGCGCTCGTCGACACTTATCCGGGCACGACCTTCAACGGCATCGTCGAATCGACCAACTCGAAGGTCGATTCGGCAAGCCGCAATGTTCAGGTACGTGCCTCGTTTCACAACGCCGATCGGCGCCTCGTGCCGGGAATGTACGCGAGCGTGCGGATCGACGCCGGCGACGCGAGCAACTACATCACGCTGCCGCAAACGGCGATCACCTACAACCCGTATGGAGACACGGTTTTCGTCGTCGAGCAGAGCGGCTTCGACGCCGGCGGCAAGCCGCGGTCCATCGTGCAGCAGCGATTCGTCACGCTGGGTCCCACTCGCGGCGACCAGGTTGCGGTCCTGAGCGGCCTCAAAGTCGGTGAGATTGTCGTGACCGCCGGCCAATTGAAGCTGCGCAACGGCACGGCGGTCGTCATCAACAACACGGTGACGCCGACCAATGACACAAATCCTCATCCGCCGAACGAATAGAACGGGACGCCCTTGAATTTCACCGATATCTTCATCCGCCGCCCCGTGCTCGCGTCGGTCGTGAGCTTAGCCGTACTCGTGGTGGGTCTGCGCTCCTTCGGCTCATTGCAGGTGCTCGCTTACCCGAAGACCGAGAACGGCGTCGTCACCATATCGACGGCCTACCCCGGCGCCGATCCGGATTCCATTGCCGGGTTCATCACCACGCCAATCGAAAATGCGGTGGCACAGGCGAACGGCATCGATTACATGACATCGATCAGCCAGAGCGGCACCAGCACCATCTCGGTCAATCTGCGCCAGAATTACGACACCTCGAGGGCCGCCAGCGAAATCAACATCAAAGTCAACTCGATTTTGAATCAGCTGCCGAGCGGCGCCTTGCAGCCTACCATCACGGTCGCGGTCGGTCAGACCATCGACGCAATGTTCATCGGCTTTCGCAGCTCCGTGCTCGCTGCGAATCAAGTCACGGACTACTTGACGCGGGTGGTGATCCCGAAGATTCAGGCTGTCCAGGGAGTGCAGACGGCGGAGATGATCGGCGGGCAAATTTTTTCGCTGCGCGCGTGGCTTGATCCCCAGAAGCTCGCGGCCTACGGACTCACGGCGAGCGACGTGTCCGCGGTACTGGCCGCCAACGACTACATATCGGCGGTCGGCAATACCAAGGGCCAGATGGTGCAGGTCACCTTGACATCCACCAGCAACCTGCACTCGCTGAACGAGTTCCGCGATCTCGTGGTCAAGCAGGTCGACGGCGGCATCGTTCGATTGAGCGACGTCGCCACGGTATCCCTGGGAGCGGACAGCTACGAGTCGCAAGTTCGGTTCGACGGTCAAACCGGCGTCTTCATAGGAATTCAGGTGGCGCCCACCGCCAACCTGCTGACCGTCATCCGCGGCGTCAAAGCGGCCATGCCCGAAATACGATCGCAGCTGCCGCAGGGCCTGACGGCCACCATTGCCTATGATTCGACCACGTTCGTCAACAGCTCGATTCACGAGGTGGCCTACACGTTGATCGAAGCGCTCGTCATCGTGATGTGCGTGATCTTCGCCTTCCTGGGTTCCCCTCGTTCGGTATTGATACCGGTGGTTGCGATTCCCCTGTCGCTGGTCGGCACTTTGGCGATCATGCTGGCCTTGGGATTCTCGATCAACCTGCTCACGCTGCTGGCATTGGTGCTCGCCATCGGGCTCGTGGTCGACGACGCGATCATCGTGGTAGAGAACGTGAACAGGCACTTGGAGGGCGGAACGCCTCCCATGGCTGCGGCCAGTCTCGCGGCGCGTGAGCTCGCCAATCCCATCATCGCCATGACCGTGGTGCTGCTCGCGGTCTATATCCCGATCGGCTTTCAAGGGGGTCTGACTGGCGCATTGTTCACCGAGTTCGCCTTTACCTTGGCAGGCGCCGTGACCGTATCGGCCGTCATCGCGCTGACCCTGTCCCCGATGATGTGCTCACGGCTGCTGCACGCGCACCGAGCGCAGGAGCCCAACTGGGAAACGCGGGTCGTCAAGTTCATCGATTCGCGTCTGCAGAGGCTGCACGACGGATATCAGCGGCTTCTGATCAGGACCTTGCGGTACAGGGCGGTCACCGCGGTGTTCGTCTTGGTCATCCTGGTCAGCATTCTGTTGCTGTATCGAAGTTCGCGAAGCGAATTGGCGCCGCAGGAGGATCAAGGCTTCGTGCTGTCACAGGCGACTTACGCGCCGGATGCAACCTTGCAGCGCAAGCTGATGTACGGCGACCAGGCCTACGCGGTGGCGAAACAAGTCCCCGGCAAATCCGCAGTGTTTCAAATTGACGCGCCCGGGCAGTCATTCATGGGCGTCTCGCTGGTGCCGCGCGACCAGCGAAAGCTCGGCGCCAACGAGGTCCAACGCGATTTGCAAGTCAAGTTGAATGCGCTCCCGGCCCAGAAATTCGCGGTTTTTCAGCTGCCTTCGT
Source organism: Steroidobacteraceae bacterium (assembly GCA_035569355.1). Lineage (GTDB taxonomy): Bacteria > Pseudomonadota > Gammaproteobacteria > Steroidobacterales > Steroidobacteraceae > Bog-1198. The sequence goes on along the minus strand of DATMNF010000088.1, from coordinate 12,111 downwards.
TGCCCGGCGCGTTCGGACTGCCCGTGCAATTCGCGATCAAGACCACCGAGCCGCCCCTGCGTCTCAACGAGGTGTCGCGCTCCTTTCTCAATACCGTCGCTCAGAGCGGGCTGTTCATGTTCATCGACAGCGACCTGAAATACGACGCACCGCAGTCGGTCATCGAAATAGACCGCGACAAGGCGGCGCAAATCGGCTTGACCATGAGCCAGGTGGGCTCGGCGCTCACCAGCCTGCTGGGCGGCGGCTACGTCAATTATTTCAGCATGCAGACCCGATCCTACAAGGTCATCCCTCAGGTCGAACGGGTGTCGCGGCTGAACGCGGAACAGGTGTTGAATTATCCAATCGCTTCGCTCGGCGGCGTGCCCATTCCTCTATCGACGATAGCCACCATCCGGCAAGAAACCGTGCCCGAAACGCTGAATCACTTCCAACAATTGAACGCGGCGACTCTGTCGGGGGTCACCGCGGCCGGGGTTTCGCAGGCCGAGGCGTTGAAGTATTTGCAGGACCTCGCCGCCAAGACGTTGCCGCAGGGCTATTCGGTCGACTACGGCGGCCAGGCCCGTCAGTACCTGCAGGAATCCGGCGGGGTCATGGCGACTTTCGGTTTCGCCATCATCATCGTGTTCCTGGCGCTCGCTGCATTGTTCGAAAGCTTTCGCGACCCGTTGGTGATTCTTATTTCGGTACCCTTGTCGATCGCCGGCGCGCTGATCTTCATTGCCATCGGGATCGGCGGTGCAAGCTTGAACATCTACACGCAGGTGGGACTGGTGACTTTGATCGGACTCATCAGCAAGCACGGTATTCTGATCGTGGAAGTCGCCAACGAAGAACAACATAGCGGAAAATCCAAGGCGGCCGCCATCGTGACCGCGGCCGGCGTGCGGCTGCGCCCCATTCTCATGACCACGGCCGCCATGGTCCTGGGCGTTTTGCCGCTGGTGTTCGCGAGTGGTGCGGGCGCGGCTTCGCGTTTCGCGATCGGCCTCGTCATCTCTACCGGGCTTGCGATCGGCACTCTTTTCACACTGTTCGTGGTTCCCGGCGTTTACATGTTGATCGGCGCCGATCACTCGGTGAATGCCGCCTCGGAACCCTTGGGCGCCGCCGAATCGCAGACTTGAAGATCGGCGCGAACCGCCCGAGCGGTGCAACCATCACGAACTTGAGTCGAACTGTGCTGAGGATGCGTTATAGAATATATAATTCATGTGGTTACAATTTGTTTATCAATCATTTTCTAGAATACATTCCTGTGCGTGCAACAAGACCCAATGGCAAGGCGCATCGGGAGCGCGCTCAGAGAGATTCATAAAAACTGCGTTGCGTTTCTGCGATTGTCTTGTATATTCCGCTTCCAGAGTCTTGATTTAACAAGACTCGGGCGGAGGTTGCAGCCTCGAAACCACTTTAAGGTTTTAGTCTTTGATAAGAATGAGGCCGTCCATGAACAGTGCCTGGGAATGTTTCCACTTCGCGACCCTGGAGCTCGTGCGCTCGGCTCCGATCAAGCAGCGCTTGATCAGTGCCTACCGACGTCACCTTGCCGCACTGCCGGAGGATCAGGTTCCGGGCGAAGCGCGAGAAACTTTCAGTCAAGTCATGCGCATCTTGCAGGGCGTGCAACCGTTGCGTGGAGAGGACGCTGTGGCAGCCTCAGTGCGAAAGATGTCGAACAGCCAAGCCGATGAATGCGCGTCTCTGATCGTCGAAATCTTCCTCATGTGTCGCGCCAATGCCGCACCGAGCCGAGCGAACTCGGTGGTGCAATTGCACAGCGTGGATTGCGCTCCCGCCGACTATGAAACCGGAGCGCTAGTCAGTCGAGCTTGAACTCGATCGTGTCCCAGCGGGTGGTCTCTTGATGGCGAGCTTGGCGCCGTAGGGCATCGATCACGTTGCGTTCGTTCCACGCGCTCACTTCGTCGGCCAGATCCTTGATGGCTTTTGGCAACGGTTCGGTGGAACCGAAGTTCTCCATGGCGACGATCGGCTTATCGGCGGCCTTGGCAAAGTTCATCTGAAACAGCACCAGCTCCGGCGCTATGCGGTAGACCGCCGGCAGCACGACAACGACCTCGCTCGGGGCGATTTGCCGGCGCAGCTCTTCGCGCTGCGACTCCTTGTCGATCGGTTGCTTGCCTTGCGGCTGGCTGGTATTGATGTAGTAGAAGGTTCCCGACGCCTCGAGATATTCGAAAACTCGCTGATAGTCGTCGTTTTCCAACCACGCGTGAGTGACGAACAGGCGAATGGGATTAACCTGGGTCGACATGCGCTTAGTGTAGCCTGACAATGGTCATGCGCGAAGCACTGGGCGCCGATACAATGAGCCGGGTGCGACTGCTGATTTACAATATACGATATGCCACCGGAACCGGGCCTGCATTTCACCTGCCGGTACCGGGTGCCGGCTACCTTCGTTCCAGCCGCCAGGTTTTGTCGCGGATCACCGACTTCATCAAGCAGCAAGATCCGGATGTAGTCGGTTTGATCGAGGTCGATACGGGCTCGATCCGCACCGGCATGGTCAATCAGGCCGACTTCATTGCGCGCTCGCTCGGCCACTACTCGACGTTCGAGTGCAAGTATGGGGTGTCATCGGTGAACCACATGGTGCCCATCGTGCGCAAGCAAGCCAATGCCTTCCTAGCGGCGCCTCGGGTGAGGGGCGAGCGCTTTCATTATTTCGACACCGGCATCAAGCGACTGATCATCGAGTTGGAGCTGGACGATGTGGCGATCTTTCTGGTGCATCTGTCGCTGAAGTTCAGGCATCGGCAATACCAGCTAAGGTATCTGTACGACTTGGTGCGCCGAACGCGAAAGCCCGTTATCGTCGCCGGCGACTTCAATACCTACTGGGGCGACCACGAACTGTACTTGTTCACACAAGCAGCCGGATTGACCAGCGCGAACCTCGAGGGCCTGCCCTCCTATCCCAGCAGAAGCCCGCGCAAAGAGCTTGATTTCATCCTGCACAGCGGTCAGATCGAGGTGGATCGCTTTGAAATACCGGATGTTCAATTCTCCGACCACCTGCCGCTGATTTGCGATTTCACGGTCCATCAGCGCGTCCGGCAGGCAGCTTGATGGCTGATGCGGCGGCATGGTCGGTTAAAATCGATGCTGACCGCATCGCGTGGTTGGCGTGCGACATGCCTGGGGCCTCGGCCAATGTCTTATCCGGTGCGGTTCTGCGCGATCTCGCTGCGAAGCTCGTCGACATTGCCGCACAGCAGCCGGCGGGAGTGGTGATTCACTCCGCTAAGCGAAGCGGATTCATTGCAGGCGCCGATATCAAGGAATTCGTCACGATCCGCACGCCCGAGGAAGGCTATGCGCTGGTGCGCGCCGGGCAGTCCGTCCTGCAAACACTCGAAGATCTGCCCTGCCCCACCGTCGCCGCGCTGCACGGATTCGTCCTCGGAGGGGGCCTCGAGCTCGCACTCGCCTGTACCTATCGGGTGGGTGCGGACGAAGCAGGCCTGTCCTTGGGGTTTCCCGAAGTACTGCTCGGCATTCATCCGGGATTCGGCGGCACGGTGCGCGGCGTGCAACTCATCGGCGTGCGCCCGGCGCTCGATCTGATGCTCAAAGGCAAGCCGTACAAAGGCCCGCGCGCGCTCGAGGTAGGTCTGATCGACGATCTCGTACCGCCCGCCGAGCTTCTCGAGCGCGCCAAGTCGCGCCTGCTGCGATCGCCGCCGAAGAGAACGGCACCCTTCGTCGAGAAACTTCTGAGCCTGGGTCCGGCGCGCCCATTCGTAGCCAGACAGGCTGCGTCAGCCTTGCGGCACAACGTGCAACGCGAACACTATCCCGCGCCCTACGCCATCCTCGATTTGTGGCAGCGCTACGGCGCCGCGGGTGCCGTGAGCTACGAGGCGGAAGCGCGATCCATCGCCGAACTCATGTGCACTCCCACCTCGCGCAACCTCGTGCGCGTGTTCATGTTGCAGGACCGGCTCAAGAGCTTGGGCGGAAAGGTGCCCGCCGAGTTCCAGCACGTGCACGTCATCGGTGCCGGCGTCATGGGCGGTGATATCGCGGCCTGGTCGGCGTATCGAGGCCTGACCGTCACTTTGCAGGACCGCTCCGCTGAACTGATTCAACCGGCATTGGACCGCGCCAAGGCTTTTTTCGACAAGCGGCTCAAGGACCCAGCGGCGGCCGCCGCCGCATTCGCGCGATTGCGAATGGACGTGACCGGCGACGGGGTCGCCGATGCCGACGTCGTCATCGAGGCCATCGTCGAGAATGCCGATGCCAAGCGCGCGCTGTATGCGGAGCTCGAGCCGAAGCTCAAGCCGAGCGCAATCCTCTCGACCAATACTTCGAGCATCAAGATAGAGACGTTGAGCGGGAACCTTCGCGATCCGAGCCGCCTTGTCGGCATCCATTTCTTCAATCCCGTCGCGCAATTGCAATTGGTGGAAATCGTGCAGGGCGCGAGCACGCAACCGCAGGTCGTGCAAAGCGCGCTCAAATTCACCCGCAAGCTCGACAAGCTGCCCTTGCCGTGCAAGAGCGGGCCCGGCTTTCTTGTGAACCGGATATTGACCCCCTACGTCAACGAAGCACTATTCGTGCTGGAAGGCGGGGTTCCCGCTGCCGTCATCGACCGAGTCGCCACGGGGTTCGGCATGCCGATGGGTCCCATCGAGCTGACCGACGTCGTCGGTCTGGACGTTTCCCTTCACGTGGGACGGGTGCTCGCGGATGCATTCCGCCGGCGCGTGCCTGAAAACTTGGTGAGACTGGTGGAAGCGAAAAAATTGGGCCGCAAGACCGGGGAAGGGTTCTATGTTTGGCGCGACGGCCGCGCGGTCAAGAACGAATCGCCGCAGTTCGTCGTGCCTGCAGATTTGGAGGACCGGTTGGTATTGCCCATGCTCAACGAGGCCGTTGCCTGCCTGCGTGAGGGAATCGTGGAAGACGCCGATTTACTGGACGCCGGGGCCATATTTGCGACCGGTTTCGCGCCTTTTCGCGGCGGCCCGCTCCAATATGCGAGAGCCAGAGGCATCGCGAACATTACCGCTCGGCTGGAAGAACTCGCGCGGCGCTATGGCGAGCGCTTTCGAGCCGACCCGGGCTGGCAGCAGTTGTCTGCGTAGTCCACTCTCCTCTGTGACCCACTGCGTGGGCGGACATGCCGCCCCTTATGGTAGGATTCCCAACCAAAATCATAGGGTTGAAACCACAGGCGGCGGCGAATTACTCGATGGATGAACGGCCTCTCGATCTCGCAGTGCTTCGGACTTTCTCGCCGCTCGACGGCCTGAAGGCCGAGAACCTGCACGCGCTCGCCCGCAAGACTCACATTCGCGGATTGGCCGCCGGGCGGGCCCTGTTCAAGGAGGGCGACACCGATAAGCGTACCTTCTACCTCGTAACGGGTGCCGTCGAACTGCGGGCGGACGACCGGCTCATGGGCACCATACGTGCCGGCACCCCCGAAGCGCGGGCGGCGCTCGCTCCAGGGCTGCCGCGAAAGTTCACTGCGCGCGCGGCTGTCGATCTCGAGTACATCGTGATCGACAGCGATTTGCTCGACGTCCTATTGACGTGGGACCAGACGGGCCAATACGAAGTTGCCGAATTGCGAGGCGATGGACTCGATGTGACGGGCGATTGGATGACCACGCTTTTGCAGACCAAGGCCTTTCATCGAATCCCGCCGGCCAACATCCAGGCGATCTTCATGCGCATGCAGCGCATCAATTATCGCGCCGGCGATATCGTCATCAAGCAGGGAACCGAGGGTGATTATTTCTACGTCGTCGTGGCCGGAAAATGCGTCGTGACGCGCGAGACCCCGCTCAACAAGGAAGGTATCAAGCTCGCCGAGTTGGGTCCCGGCGACAGCTTCGGCGAGGAAGCGTTGATTGCCGAGGCGAAACGCAACGCAACCGTCACCATGTCCACCGAAGGTACGCTCATGCGGCTCGGCAAGACTGATTTTCAGACCCTGCTCAACGAACCTCTCCTGCAATGGGTGGATCACGACAAGGCCAAGGAAATCGTCGCCGCGGGCGGCAAATGGTTGGACGTTCGGCTGCCGAGCGAATTCCAGAACTTCCGCATCGACGGCGCGGTGAATATCCCGCTGTACTTCATTCGACTGAAGCTCAATGCCCTGGATAAAAACACGCAGTATGTGGTCTGCTGCGATACGGGCCGACGCAGCTCCGCAGCCGCGTATATCTTGAGCGAACGCGGATTCGAAGCATACGTATTGAAGGGTGGCCTCGCCGCCACCGAGGCTGCCCGCTCGCGGAGAGGTTGAGGTGCCGGGACGCGAATTGCTTCGGCAGACTCCAAGATCCTTTCGTGGGGAGCAGCCGCGCGGCTATCCCGAGCCGGGCGGGATAGAGGAGTACAAGTCGCGCTCCGTGCTCGAAGAGCACAAGGGCCTCGCCATCGTGTTTGGGATCTTGTTTCTCGCCCTGGCCGCGTACTTCATCAAGTCGGTTCTGACCGCTCCGAAGCCTTCACCTCCGGCGCCGCAGTCGGTTTACATCGAAGTGGTACCGACGCCGCCCGCGCCTACCGCTCCGTAGCCGGACCTACATCGTGTGCGTCGGCTTGTCTCCGCCGAGGGCACCAGCCAGATAGTTCTCGATTTTCTTCTGCGTGTTGCCCCGGTCCTGGTCGCTGAACTGCACGCCGATGCCGGCGGTGCGCTTGCCCTGCGCTCCCTTCGGGGTCATCCAAATGACGCGGCCCGCAACCGGGAGTTTCTCTTCTTCGCCCATCAGATTCAGCAGCATGAACACTTCATCGCCCAAGCGATAATTGCTGTTCGTCGGAATGAAAAGACCGCCGTTCTTGACGAAAGGCATGTAGGCGAGATAAAGCGCGCTCTTATCCTTGATCGTGAGCGTCAACAGGCCGGGTTTGTTACTTGGACTTCGCAATTACTACGGTTCCCTCGAGAAGTTCGCCAGCGCGGCTCGACCGCCGAGCAGCAAGGCCTCCAGCGCCAGTTGTTGATTCATGCCGGTCGACGCAAGCCGCCGCAACTCCCGGGCGGCGTCCAGCAGCTCGAATAGGCCTCTTATCTTGGGCTTAAGTAAAGCGGCAGGCAAGCGTACCGGTTCCGCACTTTGATGCGAAGGGGCGCCCGCGAGCGAGGCACGTACGCGCCCTGTGATCCAGTTCTCAAGCCACGTGAGGCGAAGCCCGGGGTTGGACTGGATCCAGCGGTCGGCCAACAAGGTTACATCCACCGAACCGGCCGCGAGCAGGCGCAACGATTCCTGCATGTCCGCCTCGAGCGCGGCCACATCCATGGCCTCCAATTCCAAAGCCCTCAAGGGCGCGCCGCCCGCGAGCGCGAGAGCCGCAGCCCGGCCGGGCACCGCGCCCGCTTTGGGATGTGCCGCCAGCCATGTCATGGCGACCTCCGTCGGGGGCGGCGACAAGGTCAGTCGCAAACAGCGGCTGGCGATCGTCGCCGGCAGCCGATGGCTCGGCCTTGCGATCATGATCAATACCGTGTCCGCGGTGGGCTCCTCCAATGTTTTCAGAAAAGCGTTCGCGCCATTGGCATTGAGCGTCTCGGCGTCTTCGATGACGCCCACCTTGTACCCGCCCCGATAGCTCTTGAGCGAGAGCGACTCGATCAGACCGCGCACCTGATCGACCTTGATCTGCTGCGCACCCTCCTCCAACCGCACGATGTGCGAATCCGGATGACTGTCCGACCGCAGCAATTGACAGGATGCGCACACGCCGCACGGACGCTGCCCAAGCGACTCGCACAGCGCCAGAGCGGTCACCCAGTTCGCCAGTTGCTCCGCGCCAAGTCCCGGGTTCGACAGCAGCAACAGCGAGTGCGGCAATCGCTGCGCCGCGAGCGCGGCGAGCACGCGCTGCTGCGCGCTCGCAAGCCATGGCAGAGAGTCGGCGCTCAAGATATCCATGATCGCGCCCGGAGCAGATCGAGGATTCCTGCCGCGACGAGTTCGACGGGCTGGCGTGCATCGAGGACCACGATCCGACCCGGTTCGGCCGCTGCGCGTTCCAGATAGGCGTCGCGCACGCGCTCGAAGAATTCGGCGCGCTCGGTTTCGAATCGATCCTGAGCGCCGCCGGCGCTGCGCTGCCGCGCACGCTCGAGCGCCTGCTGCACCGGCGCGTCCAGCAACACGGTCAGGTCGGGACGGCGTGCGCCTTGCACCATGGTTTCGAGCTGCCGGATGTGATCGGTGCTCAAGCGGCGGCCGCCGCCCTGATAAGCGTAGGTGGCATCGATGAATCGGTCGCACACCACCCATCGGCCGGCGCGCAAATTCGGTTCCACGAGATTGGCCAGGTGCACCGCTCGAGCGGCAAACATGAGGAGCAGTTCGGCGGTCGGTGGGACAGCCTCGCCGCAGGGTTTCAGAACGATGTCGCGGATTCTCTCCGCGAGGGGGGTACCTCCGGGCTCGCGTGTCACCACGTGAGCGATGCCGCGAGCGTTCAAGTCCCGGGACAACCGCGCTACCTGGGTCGATTTGCCCACTCCCTCGATCCCTTCGATCGTCAAGAACCTCCCGGGGAGCGTACTCATCGGCCCGCCTCCTCGGCGGCCTTGTGCCGCAGATGGGCAATATAGGAGGCAACCGCCGCGTTGTGTTGTTCGAGTGTGGCGGAGAAAACGTGGCTGCCGTCGCCTTTGGGAGACGCGACAAAATAAATCGCGTCGGTCTTGTCCGGATGTGCGGTCGCCCGAATCGCCGCCGCACTCGCCAAGGCGATGGGCGTGGGAGGTAGGCCCGCGCGCGTGTAGGTGTTGTATGGCCCATCGGTCCGCAGATCCACCGTCCGTATGTCGCCGTCGTAGCGCTCCCCCAGCCCGTAGATCACGGTGGGATCGGCCTGCAGCCGCATTCCGATCGCTAGACGGTGCAGATATAGTCCTGCGATCTTGCCGAGCTCTTGCGCCAAGCCGCTCTCCTTTTCGACGATCGACGCCATGATCAACAGCTCATGGGAGTCTCGCAGAGGCACATCCGGATCGCGATCCATCCATGCCGCATCCAACTCTTTGGTGAGCGCAGCGTGCGCCTGACGCAGCAGTTCAAGGTCGGTAGTTCCGGCGACGAAGCGGTAAGTCTCCGGCAGAAATTGGCCTTCAGCATTGATCCCCGCCAGCCCAAGTTTTTCCATGAAACCAGGCGCCTCGTCGGTCAAGGTCGCAGTGACATCGGGATTGCGGCGCAGAGCGGCGAGCATGTCCAGCACTCTCCAGCCATCGACGATGGTGAACGAATGCAGCAACACCTGGCCGTTCACCATTTTCGTCAACAGTTCGCGCGGCGTCGTCCCGGGCTCAATTTCATACTCTCCCGCCTTCACCACGGGCGCGAGCCGGCGCAGCCGCGCATACAGAACCCACGCACGAGGGTTCGCGATCACTCCCTTGGCTGCCAATTCCGCCGCTACCCGGGCGAAGCTTGCACCGGGAACGACCTTGAATTGCACCGGCGCTGCGAGCCGCATCGGCTCATCGAGACTGCGCACGCCGAGCCAAAGGAAAGCGGCGCCGCCTCCCCCCAGCAGCAACAGGATCAGTACGAGGCCAAGGCGCCAGGCGTGCTTCACAACGAATCCAAGCGTTCCCGAAGGCGGTTCGCCGATTCGAACGAAGAGGGACGCAGCCGCTCGCGCCCGCGTTCGATCATCCCGACCGATCTAATTCCGATGACGGCGTTGCTCATGAACACCTCGTCGGCCTCGCACAGGTCTTGCCACCGCAGTCGACGCTCGGTCGCGCGCAAGCGAAGATCGCCGGCCGTTTCCAGGATCCAGCGGCGCATGACTCCCGCCACACCGCAACGATCGATCACCGGTGTCATCAGGATGGCTCCACGCCTCAGAAACAAGTTAGACATCGTACCGCACACGATGTTCTCGTCCACGTCCTGCATCAATCCCTCCCAAATGCCCGCGTCCCGCCATTCGGCGCGGGCCATCACGGACTCCAGACGATTGAGTGTCTTGAGACCCGCAAGACGCGGATTCAATCCCAGCGGCGTCGCGCACTGGCGTATCCGGGCCGGCGTCGATTCGTCGGCGAGCACGCTCCTTGGCAGGGCATGCAGCGTCATGATGCGGGTGCATCGTTCGCGGCCCGTCGGACGGTAGCCGCGCGGACCCAATCCGCGAGTGACGATGAGCTTCAATATCCCATTGCCCCGCCGGAGCGCAACGGACTCGAGCTCTCGACGCAGCACGCCGACGCGCACATCTGCGATCTGCAGCTGCCGGCAACCCAATTCGAGCCGCTCAAGGTGATATTCCAGGAACCTGACACCGCCCTGCCGTATGCGCATGGTTTCGAAGACGCCGTCGCCGTATTGCAACCCGCGATCACGGCAGTCCATCCTCGTGCGCTTGCGGCCATTGATCCAGCTGTTCAAGGTCAGGAGCCTGCGGCGAGCGCGCGCAGCAACCCCTCGGCCTTCGCGCGCGTTTCCGCCAATTCTTGCGCGGGGTTCGAATCCGCGACGATTCCGGCTCCGGCGCGGAACTTGTAGAGTCCCCCCTGAGCGGTGATGGTGCGAATCAGGATATTGAGGTCGCAGCTGCCGTCGCGATTCATATAACCGATGGATCCCGTGTAGGCCCCGCGGCCGACTCCCTCGAGCTCTGCAATGATCTCCATGCAGCGAACCTTGGGGCAGCCGGTGATGGTGCCGCCGGGAAACAACGCGCGGATCACGTCGACGGGCGATACGTCGTTGCGCAAACGGCCGCTCACATTCGAAACGATGTGGTGCACGTGTGCATACGTCTCCACGCTCATGTACTCGTCCACTCGCACCGAACCGCCGGCGCAAACGCGCCCTAGATCGTTGCGTTCCAAGTCGATCAGCATCACGTGTTCGGCGCGTTCCTTCTCATTGTCCAGGAGCGAGCGGATGAGCGCCGCGTCAGCCTCCGGAGTCGAACCGCGCGGCCTGGTCCCGGCGATCGGCCGAGTGGAGACCGTGTTTCCGCGAATCGACACCAGACGCTCGGGCGAGGAGCTCAAGATGGCGAAATCGCGATAACGCAGCAGCGCCGCGAACGGACTGGGGTTCGTGGCCCGAAGGCGCCGGTAGATGCCGACGGGGTCCGCCGGCGAGGCCGCCCTGCCTCGCCAGCCCCGCGATAAATTGGTCTGATACACATCGCCCGCCGCGATGTACTCGAGACCTTTGCGAACGGAGTCGAGAAACGCCTCGGGCACATCCTCTTCGATGTGGAACATGCCCCCGCGGACGCTTGGGCTCTCGCTGAGCCCGAGCGTGCGGCGCTCGAACTCGTCGAGCAAGGTTTCAAATCCGGGCTCGGCAACCAGCCACGCCTGCGCGGTAGCGCGGTCGCGAATCCAAGCGGCCGGCGCACGTATTGCCAATGCTTCCACGGGGTCGGTGCTGCGCGGCAAGCGCAGGCGCGGCTCGATTTCCGCTGCCAGTTCGTAGCCAAGGTACAAGAGCCATCCGCCGATGAACGGCAGAGGGGCTACCGTTTCGGGAGTGCGCAACGCCCTCCACCAATCCTCGAGCGCGGCAAGAAATCCTTTTTCGCCCGCGTAAGGGCCGGACAATCGATCATCCGAGCCCAATGTCAAAGATTCGCCGCTGGCCATGAGCAGGATGTCGAACCGGCTGCCAAGGCCTGCAGCGGTGCCGGCGCCACTCTCGAGAAGCCCGGGGTAGGACTCCGGATACTTCTGGACGAGCGTCAGCGGTTCAAGATCGGCGGAAAATGAGCGAACCGTTGGTGCCACCGAACCCAAAAGAATTGGAAAGGGCGTATTGGATCGGCATTTTGCGAGCGGTATTCGGAATGTAATCGAGGTCGCAGCCCTCGCCGGGCGTATGCAGATTGATCGTCGGGGGTGCGACTTGGTCGCGCAATGCCAGCACGGTGAAGATGGCCTCGACCGCCCCCGCGGCTCCCAGCAGATGGCCGGTCATGGATTTCGTGGAGCTAACGGCCAATTTGTCCGCGGCGGCTCCGAAGGCCCGGCGGATGGCGGTGGTCTCCGCTCGATCCCCCAATTCAGTGGACGTGGCATGCGCGTTGATGTATTGCACTTGATCGGGATTCAACTGGGCA
>DATMNF010000087.1:0-3898 GCA_035569355.1 Steroidobacteraceae bacterium | reverse complement strand
CAACGGCTATCCCATGGGGGTTGTCGTCGCCGATCGCGCCTTGATCGAGGCTTTTCAGGGGCGGTTTGGCTTTTTCTCGACCTTCGGCGGCAACGCCGTGGCGGCTGCCGCAGGGCTCGCGGTGCTCAAGGTACTCGATGCCGAGCAGCTCATGCAGAATGCCGCGGCCACGAGCGCCTATCTGCGCAATCAGCTCGAATCGATTGCCGCGCGCTACGAATGCCTGGGGACGGTGCGCGGCGCCGGCCTGCTCTTGGGGCTCGATGTGCTCGGACCCGACGGCTCGGCCTCGATGACGCGCAATCGGCGGATCGTGAACGCCTTGGCATCGGAGTTTCGTATCCTCATCGGCTACGAGGGCCCCGCAGCCAATATTCTCAAGTTGCGGCCGCCGATGTCCTTTCGCCGCGAGCACGCCGACCTCTTGGCTCAGGCGATCGATGCCGCAGCCGCGGCGGTCGATCTCGACACTGCTTAGGCGCCGGCCAAGGCTCAGGCGCCGATCAAGCGCTCGAACTCCGGGACGATCTGAAACAGGTCGCCGACCAAGCCTACATCCGCTATTTCAAAAATCGGCGCCTCTCCGTCCTTGTTGATCGCGACGATGGTGCGCGCATCCTTGATGCCCGTGAGGTGCTGGATCGCGCCCGAGATGCCGATGGCGATGTAAATTTCGGGGGAAATGATCTTTCCAGTCTGGCCGACTTGCATTTCGTTCGGCGCATATCCTGCATCGACGGCGGCGCGCGACGCGCCGACGGCGGCGCCGAGTTTGTCTGCCAGGCTGAACAGCAGCTTGAAGTTATCGGCGCTGCCGAGCGCGCGGCCCCCCGATATGACGCGTTTTGCGGTCTGCAGGTCGGGCCGGTCGGTCGAACCGCTTTTGGCCCCGACGTAGCGCGTGTGCGTGGGCAGCTCCACGCTGATGCTCTTGGTTTCGACCGATGCGGTGCCTCCGGTCTTCGCCGCTGCGAAGGACGCGACCCGCACGGTCGCGATGAGCGTTCGAGCAGGATCGGCCTCCACCGTCACGATCGCATTTCCGGCGTAGGTCGGCCGCTTGAACCGATAGGCCCCCTCGACCGCCATCAAGTCGCTCACTTGCGGCACCCCGAGCAATGCCGCGATGCGCGGCATGAGATCCTTGCCGAAGCTCGTCGACGGCCCGAATACGTGAGTGAATTGCGGCGCGAGCGCCTTGAGCTGCGGCGCGAAGATCGCGGCGAGCGGATGCTCGTTCTCGGGCCGATCGACACGCAGCACCGATTTCACGCCCGCGAGGGCGGCGGCCTGCGCGGCGACGGCCGCGGTATCCTTTCCCAGGACGGCAATCGTGATTTCGGCCTCCGGAATCGCGCCCGCACAGGTGACGCACTTCGCCGTGGCAGGGTTCAGCGCCTTTCCATCGTGTTCGCCGACAATGAGAACTTTGTGCATTAGATCAAACCCTTCTTTTTGAGTACGTCGACCAATTCAGCCACATCCTTGACCAACACGCCTTTCTGGCGCTGCGCCGGCGGTTCGGTCTTCACCGTCTTGAGCAGCACTCCCGCACTCACTCCCAGCGCCTCGAGCGAGGTCACCTCCAAGGGCTTCTTCTTGGCTTTCATGATGTCGGGCAACTTTACGTACCGCGGTTCGTTCAATCGCAGGTCCACCGTCACCACGGCCGGCAGGTCGATTTCGATCGTCTCCAATCCCGCGTCCACTTCGCGCGTGACCGAGGCCTTGTTTCCCGAGATCTCGACTTTCGACGCATAGGTCGCCTGAGGCCGCTCCCAGATCGCAGCCAGCATCTGACCGGTTTGATTGGCGTCGTCGTCGATGGCTTGTTTGCCCAAGAAGATCAAGTCGGGATTTTCCTTCTTTGCCAAGGCGAGGAACGTTTGGGCTGCGGTCAGCGGCTCCACCGCGGCGTCGGTCTGAACCAAAATCGCCCGATCGGCGCCCATCGCCAAAGCGGTGCGCAGTTGCTGCTGAGTGTCGGCCACGCCGATGCTGACGGCCAGCACCTCGATGTTCGAGCCGCGCTCTTTGATCCGCAACGATTCTTCGAGCGCAATTTCATCGAACGGATTCACGCTCATTTTCACACCGTCGAGCATCACGCCGCTGCCGTCGGGTTTGACACGGATGCGCACGTTGTAATCGACGACGCGCTTGATACACACCATGATCTTCTGCATTGACTGTCCTTAAGGCGCCTACGCGCTGATGTTTACGGGGTCGATGCGACCCCGCCCGATAATTCGCCGACCGCGGCCTGTTCCGCAAATAGAGTGCCGATTTTACCCGCGCAATGGCGCAGCTTTGGCAAAAAACGCTCCAGACCGCCTCTCAAGGGTACGGCCGAGGCCGCAAAGCGCACCGTGAGGCTCGCGAGCAGTTGGGCCGGCACCAGAATAGGAACGCTGATGCTGATTTCCTCGATCAGGCGCCGGCTGCGCGCGGCTGTCGCGTACCCCGACACCTTGATCTCGCCGAGCGCGCGCTCGAGGTCGGCCCGCGCCCGAGCCGGCTTGTCCTCCTCTTTGTTGGATCGAGCCAAGATGTCGATCAGCGTGTCGCGCTGCGCCGCCGGAGCATTCGCCAGATAGACGCGTCCCATCGCCGTCGTCAGGAGCGGCGCGCGCGAGCCCGCAGAATAGCGTTCGATCGCCAGCGGGCTCAAGTGATCGGTAGACTCGCGCACCAGCATTGTCGTCCCGGACAAGGTCGCCACCGAGATCGGCCAGATGACTTCGCGGCACAATTCGTGGATTGCGGGCTTTGCGATTTGACTCACCCACGCTTCGTCATCGAAGCCGCCGCTCAAGGCGCGGACCTGAATCGTCAACCGGTAGCGGTCATCCGCCGAATCCCGAAACACAAACCCGGCATTGCACAGCGTTTCCAGGATTCGATAGACCGTGGTGCGCGGCAAGCGAATTTCTTGCGCAACTTCCGAAACCGTGGCGCCGTCGCGCGAATTCAGAACTGTCAGTGCATCGAGGCCGCGCATGAGCGCACGGATGGGACGAGTTGATTCCATGAATCGTGGGTATTTGGGGCCTGAGCAAGCTGGGCGCGCTAGTTTAAGGATCGCCGCTTTGCTTGTCCACCTTGCGGTCAATCGATAGACTTGGACGAGATGCTTCGCTACTTTTTGACTCGCTTGGTCGGCGCGGTCCCAACCCTGTTCGTCATTGTCACGATCACGTTCTTCCTGATCCGCGCCGCGCCCGGCGGCCCCTTCGATCAAGAACAGACGCTGCCGCCGGAAATCATGGCGAATCTCGAAAGCGCGTACGGCCTCAATCAACCGATCTGGACCCAGTATGGACGCTACCTCGGCGCCTTGGCGCACGGGGATTTCGGCCCTTCATTCAAATACAAGGATTTTTCGGTGACGGAGCTCATCGGCCAAGGCTTTCCCGTCACCCTTGAGCTCGGATCCATCGCCATGGGGCTGGCCCTGATCCTGGGTATTCCCATCGGCATATTCGCCGCGCTTCATCACAACCGGGCCGCGGATTACGCGACCATGTCGCTGGCGGTCGTGGGTGTCGCGATTCCCTCCTTTGTCGTACTGCCGTTCCTCGGCCTCGCATTCGGCATCTATCTGCACTGGCTACCCGTGGCGGGCTGGGAACCCGGTTCGATACGCTACCTGGTGCTGCCGGTCGTCGCTCTGGCGCTGCCGCCGCTCAGCGTGATCGCGAGGCTCGTGCGCGCAAGCATGCTCGAATTGTTGCGCAGCCATTTCATCCGCACGGCCGTAGCCTATGGGCTGCCGCTGCGCAGCGTGATCTTGCGTCACGCCTTGCGACCCGCCTTGATGCCGGTGGCAAGCTATCTGGCTCCGGCGGTCGCCTCGATCATGACCGGTTCTCTGGTCGTCGAATCGATCGCGGGATTG
>DATMNF010000086.1:0-5931 GCA_035569355.1 Steroidobacteraceae bacterium | reverse complement strand
AGCGCCTGCGAATAGGCGGCGGCGCCCGAGCACCGCCGCGAGAATGATCGAGTAACCGGCGCGAATCTTCTCGAAACGCGCGTTGAAAATCCGGTACACCCGCTGCAGCGGGCTAGTCATGGTGCTGACCGCCGCCGAATGGTCCATCATCAACATCACGAGGGTGGGCACCAGCGTGCGCGACAGGACATATGAGGCCAGCATCGCAAACACCACGGCCTCCGCCAGCGGCGCGAATAAATACCGCGCAACCCCGCTGAGAAAGAACATCGGCACGAAGACGATGCAAATACACAGTGTTGAAACCAGGGCCGGAACGGCGATTTCACCGGCGCCCTCCAGGATCGCCTTGTGAAAATCCGAACCCAAGTGCATATGACGCTCGATATTCTCGATGGTCACCGTCGCGTCGTCGACCAGGATGCCCACTGCGAGCGCCAGCCCGCCGAGGGTCATGATATTGAGCGTCTCTCCAATGATGTAGAGCGCAATGATCGAGCTCAAGATCGACAAGGGAATCGACACTGCAATAATGCAGGTGCTGCGCCAATTGCCTAGAAACAGCAGGATGAGCGCGGCCGTGAGACACGCCGCGATCAATGCTTCGCGCACGACGCCGCTGATGGCGGCTCGAACGAAGCCCGACTGGTCGAAGAGCGGCGTGATCTTGAGATCCTTCGGCAGAATCTGCGCAACGATGGGCAATTGCGCGAGCAGGGAGCTGACGATGTCGAGCGTCGACGACCCCCCGTTCTTGATGATGGAGACCAGCACCCCGCGCTGGCCGTTCTGGCGCACGATATTGGTTTGCGGCGAGAACCCGTCGCGCACATGCGCCACTTCGGATAGATAGGTGGTTGCGCCGTTGCGGGTCTGCACCGGAATGTTGTTGAGCCCGGCGATGGTGTCCGGGGAAGCATTGGTCGCGAGCACGAACTCGGTTGCGCCGATTTTGGCGGTGCCGGACGGCAGCACCAGATTTTGCGCATTGACCGCATTGACCACGTCATTGGGCGTCAGACCCTTGGCCAGCAGCGCATCGATGTCCAGGTCGACCGATATGACGCGCTGCTTGCCGCCGTAGGGCCACGGCACTGCGACTCCCGGGATCGTCACCAGCCGCGGGCGCAAGAAGTTCACTGCGGCATCGAACACCGCCTGCTCGGTCAGGCTGGGGCTCGACAGGCCAAGTTGGATGACCGGAATGGCGGAGGCCGAGTATTTGATCACCAGCGGCGGCAGGATGCCGGGCGGCAGTTGACGCAATTGCGACTGTTCGACCGCAACCACTTGCGCAATGGCCGTCGGTATATTGGCGTTCGGCTGAAAGAATATCTTGATGATCGAGAAGCCCGACAGCGATTCCGATTCGATGTGCTCGATGTCGTTGACCGTCGTCGTGAGGCTGCGCTCATTGACCGCGGTGATGCGTTGGCCGACTTCCTGCGCCGATAGGCCGCCGTAGGTCCACACGATGCTGATGACCGGGATATTGATTTCCGGGAAGATGTCGGTCGACATTTTCAGCAGCACGAGGGGCGTCGCGAGGAGAATCAGCAGCGCCATCACCAAGAACGTGTACGGCCGCCGCAGCGCAACTTCAACGATCCACATTGGCTAACCTTTCGCCGCCTCTTTGCGGCAGGCCGAACTCAAGAATCACGGGAGCACACGACGGCCATTGCTGGCGCAACCCTGAACCCAATGTGGTTAACACCCCGTGGTCGATTTATTAAAGTCCGTTAATGACGATGCCCGCACCGCCCACCGTCACCGCCCATGCCGAGCGAGTCGCTACGCATTCGAGTGTGACGCGAGTCACGACATTGCCGGCCGAAGGTGCGTCTACCCAGAGTACAACGCTCGACGGCACTTGCAAATCATTGGAAACAAAGCAAACTATGGGGGTCTGCAACGAGACACCGGGACCGAGCTAAGTGTTTTGTTAGTCCCATGAGGTTCGGTTCCGGTTCCCGTTAAACTCCCCCTATGACATTCACAGCACTGATCGTCATCTTCGCGCTGGCGGGAATTCTGTTCTTATTCGCCGCCGCCCGCCGCCTGCGCCGTCGCAGGGTGGTCGGGGGAGCGTTGAACGGCGCCGCCGCACTCGTACTCATATCGCTCGCCGTGTGTGCCGTCCTGATGGCCGGTAGCTTGCGCACCTATCAGCGCCTGAGCTTCGAGCAGCCGGCCGGCGAGCTGCAATTGACGCGCACGGGACAACGCGAGTTCAACGCGGTTTTGACCTATCCCGACGGCCAGCGCGCGAATTTCGCCTTGCGCGGCGATGAATGGCAGGTCGATGCGCGCGTACTGAAGTGGCATGCCTTTGCCAATCTGGTCGGATTCGACACGGCGTATCGCCTGGAGCGCGTCAGCGGCCGGTACACACACATCGAGGATGAACTCACGCAAGCCCGTACCGCATATTCCCTCGTTGCGGCCCAACGCCTCGACGCGTGGGATCTGGTGCGGCGTTACCACTCGTGGATACCCTGGATGGATGCACTCTACGGCAGCGCAACTTTCCTTCCCATGGCCGACGGCGCGCTATATGAAATCAAGGTATCGCAGAGCGGCTTGATCGCGCGCCCCCTCAATCAGGCGGCTCGCGAGGCAGTCGGGAGCTGGCACTAGTGCGAGAGCCCGCCCTGGCGGTGAAGCGCCTGGGGCGGATCCTTCTGATCGGGCTGGGGACGACTGTGCTGGTCATGGCGATTGCCATGGGCTGGCTCAAGGTCCATGAAGACGAGCTGGTGTTTGCAGCGGCGCGCAGCCGCGAGCACCTTTTGGCGGCATTGCCTGCGGACGCCGAGCGAGTGTCGTTGCACGAATCCAACGGCGTCGAGCTCGCGGGCGTAGTGTTTCGCGCCGATGGCGGCGCCGACAACAACTTTTGGGTGTTGCAGCTGCATGGCAACGCCGACTCCGCCTTCTCGCCCTGGCAAGTGCGTCACTGCGAGGCGCTGCGCCAATCGGGATTCAATGTATTGGCAATCGATTACCGTGGCTTCGGGCCAACGCCAGGTCAACCGTCCGAAGCCGGCATGTATGAAGATTCGGAGGCTGCGTACCAAGAGCTGTTGCGGCGCGGCGTGCCTCCGGAACGCATCATATTGTTGGGCCACTCGCTGGGTTCGGGCCCCGCGGTGTTGCTTGCCACACGGCACAACGCGGCAGCGCTCGTGCTGTTCGGCGCATTTACCTCGATACCGGATGCGGCTGCCGGCAAGTACCCCTACTTACCGGTCCGCCTCGCTGTTTCGGTTCAGTTCAATTCGCTGGCTCGAATTCGCGACGTGCACATACCGGTAATCATCGGGCACAGCCGCGAGGACACCTTGATCCCGTATTCGCATGCGCTCAAGCTGTTCGCGGCGGCCAACGAACCCAAACACCTGATCACCTATGATTCCCCATCGGGTGACGGCTTCGGCGGCCACGTCGATGCGCTTTATGAGCACGTGGACGTCCTCAAGGAGGCGCTCGCGGGAGTCATTCCGGCCATGCGGCCGCCGCGAAAATTGTGAGTGTCATGCAGAAAATATCTACCGTCATACTACTTCTGCTGCTTGCGGTAGCCGGTATCGCCTGGTGGAAAACCGCACCGCCTACGCCGAGAGTCACCAGGCAGCGGGCCGCGGCGCTGGCCGCGGCGGAACTGGTCGATCAGAGCACGTACACTACTGCGCAGCGACTCGCGCGACTTGCCGAGACTCCCGAAGAGCAATCCTATGCCGAGTCGGCCCTGCGGGTAGCCGATCACGCCCTCACCTTCGCATTCACGACCGCGTTGCGGGACGCCGAGGCACACCCGCCGGTGTTGAGCCCCGAGGCGCTCAAAATCCAAGATCGCATCCGAAAATCGCAGGGCTTGCTCGATGCGGATCAGCAGCGGGTGACGCAGTTGACCGGCGCCTTGGCGCAGGCCAAGCAGACTCAGAAGGACGCCTTGCAGGACGACCTCGATCTTGCTCAATCGCAGCTCGAATTGGACAAGGACGAGCTGGAGGAAGCCAACCAGGAGCTGATCGCGGCCGGCGGCAACCCTCAAAAGCAAATCGAAGCCATGGAGCAGGAGCATGAAGCGCAGGACAAAACTCGCACCATGCCGCGCGTTACCCCGTCCGCCACTGCGGAGAAACACGGGTCTTGGAGCGGCTTCGTCGCTTGGCTTCACTTGAGACAAAAGCAGCAAGAGCTCGACGATGCACTGGCGAGTTCACAGCACAAAGCGGCGGATCTGACGGAGCGACGCGCGGCGCTATCGACCTCACTCGAGAATACCAAGAGCGGCATTGCGGAACTCTCTCAGCACACGAATAACGCCGGCGCGCAGAGTGCAGCTCCGGGCCCGGGGGCGGCGGCAATTCCTGCAGCGGCAATTCCTGCAGCGGCGCCTGCGGCTGCGCCTCTGACGGCGCCGCGCGTGCCGCGTACGCGGGAGGACACCGCTGCGCTCCTCAATCGGACCAAAGTAATCTCGGCGGACCAGAAGGTGCTGACCTTGCTCGATCGGCGCATCAGCGATCAGAAGCAACTCGTCGGAATCTATTCGCAATGGTCCTCGGCACTGAAGCTGCAATCGCACACTCTGATGCATGGGCTACTGTTCAACGCATTGATCGTGATCGTGGTATTGATCGCGTTGTTGCTCCTCGACCAGTGGGCGCAGCATCTGCTCAACAATCCGAAGCTCGATCGGCGCCAAGTGGAAACCCTGCGCAGCATTGCCCGCGTTGCCCTGAGAGTCATCGCCGTGGTCGTCATTCTGCTGATCGTCATCGGTATCCCGACGCAATTCGGCACCATGATCGGCATCGTCGGCGCCGGGCTCACCGTGGCCCTCAAGGATTTCATCGTCGCCTTCTTCGGTTGGTTGATGCTCATGGGGCGCAACGGCATTCGCCTCGGCGACTGGGTGGAAATCAACGGCGTCAGCGGCGAAGTCACCGAGCTAGGCATGTTCCATACCGTGCTGATGGAGACCGGCAATTGGAGCGATGCCGGACACCCCACGGGCCGGCGCGTGACGTTCACCAACAGTTTTGCAATCGAAGGGCATTATTTCAACTTCTCGACGTCGGGACAGTGGCTGTGGGACGAACTACAGGTCGTCGTACCCGCCGGGCGGGATCCGTACCCGATCGTCGACGCCATCACCCAGCAAGTGACTGCGGCGACCGCCGAGAGCGCGCGCCAGGCCGAGCAAGAATGGCAGCGCGCAGTCCCGGCGCAGCGAGGCAAGATCTTTTCGGGAATGCCTGGAGTCAACGTCAAACCCGTTGTCGGCGGCGTCGAAATTGCGATTCGCTACATTACCCGCGCCAACGAACGCTTTTTACTGCGCGCCAAGATGTACCAAGCGGCAGTTGATCTGTTGGGGGAGAGGTCGACCGCTGCGGCGCATAAGTAGCGGGGAAGCCGGTAACTCCTCGATGGGTATTCGTCGGCTATAATGCGCACTGTTCCGTGCCGGCTTAGCACAGTGGTAGTGCAACGGTTTTGTAAACCGTAGGTCGGGGGTTCGAATCCCTCAGCCGGCAAATCCCACACGGGGTCCTAAGAATCGCCAGCGGATTCCGGCCGATTGACGCTCACAGTTCGAACCCCCGACAGACAAACAACACGGGTTCGACAACGTCGCGAAGCGACGTTGAACGCCGAGCGTAGCGACGGCGGCCCCGAGCGAAGCGAGCGGGCGAGGCGCGCAGCGCCGAGTAATCCCTCAGCCGGCACCAGTTTGCGAAAAAATTGCCCGTGGCAGGCGACCACCGATTATGCTCGTCGGTCGAACCCCCGACATAAAACAAGCTGGGTTCGACAACGTCGCGCAGCGACGTTGAACCCCGGAGCGTAGCGACGGCGGCCCCGAGCGAAGCGAGCGGGCGAGGCGCGCAGCGCCGAGTAATCCCTCAGCCGGCACCA
>DATMNF010000085.1:0-25360 GCA_035569355.1 Steroidobacteraceae bacterium | reverse complement strand
AGCCCGTCGATTTGAAACTCGCCATCCGATTCGATCGGCTGCACCGACAAGTGTCCATGCCACTCCACCCGCTCGCCGAGCTTGGAGGCGCCGGTCAGCATGAATCGGCCGCCCTCCACGCCGGTGCGGAAGTCCGTCAGTTCAAAATTGATCGGCTCCAGTCGCGCCGAGAACTCGGATGGACGGCTGCGATCTTCGTACGTCACGAGTCCATTGGTGACTTTGAACGAACCTATCCTTAGAGCCGGCACTGGCTGCGTCTTTTCCGGCGTTTTCGCCGCAGGAGCGCTCTTCGGCTTCAATTGCAGGAGATTGAGGTTTCCGTCGCGCGCCACGACGGCATTCGCGGAGGGTGCGTCGATCTCGATGGTCCCGAACGAATATGCGCGGTGCCAAATGGACGACAACTCGAAGTCGACGAAGAACCGCCGGAAGCCGAGCAATCGCTCCCCGCCGGGCGCAGCCAATGAAAGATCCCTGACCTCGAGCTGGAACAGAAACGGATTGAACCGAATTTGTCCCACCGTCGGTGTCGCGCCCAGGGTCTTGGGAATTTCCTCCATAAGCGTGGAGCGCAATATCCTGGGGACGAACACGAACCCGCCCAGCGCATAGAGCGCCACCAGCAGCGCCACTACCGCGGAGATACGGAAGGCTTTCGTTTTAGTGAATTGCAGCACTGGACACCCGCCGCCGCCGATTCCGGGAGCCTGTCGGCCGGGCCCCGGTTCAAGTCTAGCAAAAATTGCCTCAGCGCTTGTTACGCTGAATCAACCGTTTGCGCTTGCGCACTTGGCGAGGCGTCAGGGGGTTTCGCTTGCCGGCGAAGGGGTTCTCTTCGCCCCGGAACGCGATTCGAACCGGGGTGCCCGCCAGATCGAAGGCCTTGCGGTAGACATTGACGAGATAGCGGCGGTAGGCATCCGGCACATGATCGGTCTGATTGCCGTGGATGACGACCACGGGTGGGTTACGCCCCCCTTGGTGCGCGTAACGCAGCTTGATGCGCCGGCCGCTGACCAGCGGCGGCTGATGGCTTTCGATGGCCGCCTCGAGTACGCGGGTCAATTCCGGGGTGCTCATGTCGCGGGTGGCGGCGGCATATACCTTGCGCACTTCGGAGAATAATTCGCCGACACCGCTACCGTGGCGCGCCGAGATGAAGTGCAGCGGCGCAAAGTCGGCGAACTGCAGGCGCTGTTCGATTTGTTGGCGAATCAGGTCGCGCTGTTCGGGGGGAATGTTGTCCCACTTGTTGACGGCGAGCACCACGGCTCGCCCCTGCTCGATGACGGTCCCCAGCAGGCTCGCATCTTGTTCGGCAACGTTGTCATGCGCATCCATCACCACGACGACCACATGAGCGGTCTCGATCGCCTGCAGAGTCTTGATGACGCTGAATTTCTCGACTGCCTCTTCGACGCGCGAGCGGCGCCGCAATCCGGCCGTGTCGATCAGCGTGTAACGCTCGCCGTCGCGTTCGAAGGGTACCAGCACGGCGTCGCGCGTAGTCCCGGGCTGATCGAACGCAACCATGCGATTCTCGCCGAGCAAGCGGTTGATCAATGTGCTCTTTCCGACATTGGGGCGGCCGATCACGGCCACTTTGATGCCCGTCGTCTCAGGCCCATCCTCCGGGTCGGGCGTCAGCCCGCTCAGAGCCGCCTCGAGCAGCGAAATCACGCCCTGATCGTGTGCAGCGGCGATCGGGTGCGGCTCGCCCAATCCCAATTGATGAAAATCGGCGACCGCAATATCGTGATCGAAGCCTTCGGTCTTGTTGACCGCCAAGAACAGGGGTTTGCCGCTGCGCCGCGCCAGTTGCGCCACGAATTGATCCTGTGGGGTAACGCCCGCGCGGCCGTCCACGATGACGATGATCCGATCCGCCTCGGCGATGGCGCGCTCGGTTTGCGCGATCATCAAACTTTCGATGACGTCCGCGTTTTCGACCAGACCGCCGGTGTCCACCACGATGCAGGGAACGTCGGTACGCCGCGCGAAGCCGTACTGCCGATCGCGGGTGAGTCCGGGCAGATCGGCCACCAATGCGTCGCGAGTGCCGGTCATTGCATTGAACAAGGTCGATTTGCCCACATTCGGCCGACCGATCAGTGCGACTACCGGCAGCATATGCCAGACAGGCTCTTACGGTGTCGGCGAAGGGGTTGCGGGTGTGGCGGTGTCCGTGGGAATCTCGGCTGCGGCCGCGGGCGCGGCGGTAACCGCGGCGGGCCCGGCCTTATCCGCGGCAGGGGGCGCCGGCGCCATGGTCATCGCCGCAGGTGCCGCCGGCGTCGCACGGAAGGCCGCCAATTTCCCCCCGTCGGTTAGAACGACGACCGTATCGCCGACCGCGGCAGGTGAATTGGTTACGCGTTCCTTGGCGACACGCTCCCGTGCGACCAGTTCACCCGTGTTCTTGTCCAGCCAGTGCAAATAACCTTGGAAGTCGGCAACTGCGACGGCTGTAGTCGTCAAGACCGGCGTGCTCAAGCGCCGCAGTTTCAGTTTCTGAGTGCGCCACACCTCGGATCCGTCCCGCTGGCGCAGAGCGACCACGATTCCGTCCGACTGCGTCACGTACAAATTGTCGGAATCGACCGCCAAGCCGCGATAGCTCGACATGTCGTGCGCCCACCAGATTTGTCCGGAATCGAGCGCGAGCATCGCGGTGCGTCCCTGGAATCCCGTGGCGAATACATTATCGCCCACCGTGCGCACCGCCGAATCGATGTCGACCAGCCGGTCGAGCTCGGTGCGTCCGTGGGGCGAGGCCAGCGCCGTATCCCACACGGTATCGCCGGTGTGGAGCGACACCGCCATGACTTTGCCGTTGTCGAAGCCGCTAATCGCGACTTCCTTGGCGATGATCGGTGTCGCGGTGCCGCGCAAGCTCAATCGCGGCACTTGCTGTTCGACCGACCAGAGTTCCTTGCCATTGTGCGTATCGAGGCCGTGCAATCGGCCGTCGACCGATCGCATGACGATGACTTGCTCGCTGATCGCCGGCGCGGACAGCAATTCAGAATTGACGCGCGAGCGCCAGAGCTCGCGACCCGTGGCCCCATCCAATGCAACCACCGCGCCCTTGCTGCTGCCCACGACGACCAACCCCGCCCCTGCGCTCGGCCCCGCCGACAGCGGCAATTTGAGTTTCTTGACCCAAAGATTGCGGCCGGTGTCCAGCGACACGGCGAGGAGCTCTCCCTTGTGGGAGGCTGCGAACACCACTCCGTTGTCGACCGCGGGCCCGAGGCCAAGGCGCAGCACCCGCTGCTTCTTGCCGCCGCCGACGCCCTCGCCCCACAGCTTCTTGACCGGCAGCGTGGCCGGGAATTTCACCAGAACCGCCGGCGGTTCGACGTCCTTGTCCTTGCTGCAACCAGCCGCGATCAGCAGCGCCGCGAGGCTCAAAGGAAACAATAGGCGCATCAGGGTTTAGCCTTGTTCAGAGTGTCCGTGGAATTGGCCTTGGCAACGGGCGCCGGGGGTATCCCTAAGTCCTGGATCTTCAATTCCAGCAATCCGGGATTGATGCCGCTCGCATCGGCGGCGGTCCGCGCCGCACTGTACTCGACGAGTGCGTTGGAGGTGTCTTTCTTCGCCAAATATGCGTCGCCGCGCACTTCGTGATAGGGGCTCGCGAAGGCCGCCGGCATCGATTCGCCAAGGGTCTTGAGCGCTTCGTCGGGTTTACCTTGAGCGGTCAAAACCCGCGCCAGGCGCAGGCGGGCAACCAGCCGCAATTCCTGATCCTTCGAACCGTTCAGGACCTCGGTCAGAGGCGCAACGGCTTTGTCGAGCTGACCCTCGTCGACGTCGAGCCGCGCCAATATCAGCTGCGCCTGGTCCGCATAGGGCGAGCTGGCGTGCTCCTTGATGAGCCCTTCGGCGAGTTGTCGTGACTTGGCGTGATCGTTCGCCTGGAGAGCGGCGGTCATCGCGGTGAATTGCGCGGCCGCTTTCAGGGCCCGTTCGTTGGTATAGCTCTGATAGTACCGGTAGCCGAAGAGCAGGGCTGCACCAATCAGCACGCCGCCGATGATCCACGGGGCGTTCTCCACGAACGCGTGCTTGACGGCTTCCAATTGTTCATCATCGGTCAAATATTCTTCTGTCATGGCTTCTCCGCTACCCGAACCTTGAGACCCAACAACACGCCCATGCGTTCACTGATTTGCTCGACGGGACATTCTTCCTGCGCCAGTTCCTGGCGCAGGGCCTTCACGGCAACCACCCCCCGGGCCATTTCTTCGTCCCCCAAAAGAATTGCAAACTGCGCGCCGCTCTTGTCCGCACGCTTGAATTGCGTCTTGAAACTCCCGCCGCCGAGATTGATTTGCAATGCGAGACCGGGCCACGCATCGCGCAGTTGCTCCGCCAGCTTGAAACCTGCGATCTGCGAGCGTTCCCCCGCCAGTACCAAATAAACCTGCGGGCGCTCGCGCTGCACGCCCAAACCCTGCTTCTCGATGAGCATGACGACCCGCTCCTGTCCCATGGCCCAGCCGATCCCCGGCGTGCCGGCGCCGCCCAATTGGGCCACCAAACCGTCGTAGCGCCCGCCTGCACAGATCGTACTTTGCGAACCGAGCGCGTCGGTCGTCCACTCGAAGACCGTGCGGGTGTAGTAGTCGAGTCCGCGGACCAGGTGCGGCTCGATATCATACTCGATGCCGGCACTGCGCAGGTGGGAGCACAAAGACTCGAAGTGCGCCCGCGACTCAGCATCCAACGAATCGAGCAACAGCGGTGCTGCGGCGATGATGCGCTGCATATCCGGATTCTTGCTGTCGAGTATTCGCAGCGGGTTGCCCGCGAGCCTGCGTTTGCTGTCCTCATCGAGGGCAGCCTCGTGCGCGCCGAAATAGGCGGCTAGCTCGGCGCGATACGCCGCGCGCGACTCGGGTGTGCCGAGCGAATTGATCAGGAGCTTCGTGCGCGTCAGTCCAAGACGCCGCAACAAACGCGCCGAGAGCAGAATCATTTCGGCGTCGATGTCCGGACCCTCGAATCCGAATGCCTCGGCATCGATTTGATGAAACTGGCGGTAGCGTCCCGCCTGCGGCCGCTCGCGCCGGAACATCGGCCCCATGCACCAGACGCGAAGCCGCCCTTCTCTCAACAGGCCGTTGGAAATCACTGCGCGCACGATGCCGGCAGTGGCCTCGGGACGCAGCGTGATGTGGTCCTCGCCCTGATCGACGAAGCTGAACATCTCTTTCTCGACGATGTCGGTAAAGTCGCCGATCGAGCGCTTGAACAATTGCGTCTGCTCGATCACGGGAACGCGAAATTCCTCGTAGCCATAAGCGGCGAAGACCTCGCGCGTGATGCGTTCCAAGTGCTGCCAAGCCGCGATTTGCGCGGGCAACACATCGTGTACGCCACGCAGGGGCTCGATGATCTTGCTCAAGAACCTTCTCCGTCAGCCGGTTGGACGCGAGTTGTGCAAGGGCACGCCGGGCGCCACCGCGCCGGGCAGCGCCGCACCGGACGCCGCCGCACCCGACGCCGTCGCACCGGGCGCCGTCGCACCAGGCGCCGCTGCGCTGCGAGAATCGTGCCGCAGGACACCGTCGGCGCCGGCCTCGAAGCGCGCCACGTCGCCCACCACGAATTGCGGCCCGATCGCGACCGCACGATTATTGATCTCGAGTTGCACGCCGCTCGCGAAACCCAGGTACACGCGCATGGGCGCGATGCCCGCGATGGTCCTCACGCTGTTGGCGCGGCCATTGCCCGCGAACACCCGCCGGCCCGCCGCATCATGCACATCCACCGACGAATCCGCAGAAAAGCTCAAGCGAAGGCGAGCCCGCCCCATTCCCGCCGACGGGACCGCCGCAGCAGCGACCTGAGCCGCCTTCGAGGGCGGCTCCGACGCCGATGGCGGTGCTGCCAGCGCCGTAGGGGGTGAAGCGGCGGGCGGTGCAACGGGCGGCCCTGCGGCCAGGGCTGGGCCGGAAGCGTGGTCCGCAGAGGCTGCGCCTGGATTCGCCGCCAAGGGCCCTCGAGCCGCAGGCTCCGCTCCGCGATGCTGCCATGGTTTCCACCACAGCAGGCCGACGGCGAGCAACGCCGCCGCGACCGCTCCAACGATCTGCGGCAATGGCAGATCGCTCGCCTCCGCTTGCTCGGTGCGCTGCTTCGCCGCGACGGGGTGCGCCGCGGGCGCCTTCGCTCCCTGCGCACGGGATTCGTAGGCGCCGACGATTTCATCCCAGGGTAATCCGAGCAGCGCGGCGTATCGCTTCAAATGGCCCTTGGCGTAGACCGAAGGACCAACGCGATCGTAGTCTTCCGCCTCGAGCGCCTCGACGGCCCAAGTGTCGAGACGCAACTCGTCGGCCGCCTTTTGTGAACTCATCCCTCGGCGTTCGCGCTCGGCCTTGAGCCGCGAACCGATCGTTGCGATGCCATCGGTCATCGTTCGACGCCGGAACGCATCAGCAACGCTTGTTCCGAATTGGGAAATTCCGTCTGCACGCGCCGCGCATAGGCCGCCGCCGCAGTGGTGTCGCCCAGCTTGCGCTCGGCGCGAACCCCCAGCCAGAGGACTTCCGCGGTCGGCGGATTCACCGCGAGATACCGTTGCACGACATCGACCGCCTGCGCGGGATCCCCGCGATCGAATGCGATGTTCCCGAGTTGCAGCATGGCTTCGGGCGAATTCGGCCGAACCGCCAGCGCGCGATTGAAGTACCGCTCGGCGTCGACCACGTCGCCGGTGCTTCGCGCACAAACACCGGCGTTGACCAGCGCCACCTCCGGTGTCTGGTAGAGCGGGCTGCGCGCGATTTCGCCGAAGAGCTTTTCGCCTGCAACGGCCTTGCCGGTGCGGCACAGGTATCCGGCGTAGGTGTTTTGAATGTTCGGGTCGCTCTTGCCCAAGCGGTAGCCGGTCGAATAGGCGCGCTCGGCCTTCGGCATCTCATTCAGCCGCTCATACACGAGCCCCGCGGTCATTTGCACATTCGCATTTCCCGGGTCCTCGCGCAGCGCTTGCTCGATGCAATCGCGCGAGTTCGCCAATTGGCCGAGCTTCATGTATTCGATGGCGAGCTGCATGTTCGTGGCCGCCGTCACAGCGGGCGAGGCCTTCTTGAATCCCGTATCGTGCGAGCAGGCCGCGAGGCAGATGCCGAGTGTCACACCGAGCATCCACAGGCTGCGGCATCTCATCGAATTTCCGCCGCAGTGCGGGCCGCAGGGGTCAGCTTCGCGCCGAGCCGCACCGAGGTGCGATCCGTGACTCGGCCCGCCAGTTGGCCGCAAGCCGCGTCGATGTCATCGCCGCGCGTCTTGCGAATCGTGGCGATGACGCCGTGCTCATTGAGAATGTCGCGAAACCTCAAGATGGCCGCCGCGGGCGAACGGCGGTAGCGCGTGCCGGGAAACGTGTTGAATGGAATCAGGTTGAGCTTGGCCGGCCGGCCCTTGAGCAGGCGGGCGAGCTGCCGCGCATGCTCGGGTTTGTCGTTCACGGCGTCCAGCATCACGTACTCGAACGTGACGCTGCGGCCGTTCTGCGCATCGATGTAGTGCCAGCAAGCCGCCAACAATTCGTCGATCGGATGTTTGCGATTGATCGGTACAAGTTCGTCCCGCAACTCATCGTTCGGCGCATGCAGCGACACCGCGAGAGCGACGTTGCACTCCTCGGCCAACTTGTAAATCTGCGGAACCAACCCCGAGGTGCTCAACGTCACCCGGCGCCGCGACAGGTCGTACCCCAAGTCGTCGAGAAATACCCGCATCGCCGGCACGACATTGCGGTAGTTGGCAAGCGGTTCGCCCATACCCATGAACACGATGTTGGTAATTTTGGATCGGGCAACCGGGTCGCGGCCGGCGCCGTTGGGTCGCGCGGCGGATAATTCACGGTGCGCAAGCCACACCTGTCCCACGATTTCCGCAACGCTCAAGTTGCGGTTGAACCCTTGCTGCGCGGTCGAGCAGAAAGAGCAGTCCATGGCGCAGCCCACCTGGCTCGAGATGCACAAGGTCCCCCGATCCGGTTCGGGTATGTAAACGGTCTCGATACCCTGGACCTCATCCATGCGCAGCAGCCACTTGCGCGTGCCGTCGCTCGATAGCTGCTCGGACACTATTTGCGGGACTGAGATCCGCGCGGCTTCACTTAGGCGCAAACGAAAATCCTGCGCAAGATCGGTCATCGCCGAGAAATCCGCCGCGCCCCGCCGGTAGATCCATTTCATCAGCTGACGGGCGCGAAACGGCTTCGCGCCGAGGCGCGCGGCAACGAACGCCTCGAGCTCCGCGCGCGGCAAACCGAGTAAATTCACGCGATCGCCAGCCACTTATCTCTCCTTATCGCCCCGCGCCCCTACGCTAGCGCGTACGCGGGCAGAGCTCAATTTCGCGGAAAAAATAGGCGATCTCCCGCGCCGCCGTATCCGCAGCATCCGAACCATGGACTATGTTCTCGTCGATGCTGGTCGCAAGATCAGCGCGGATCGTGCCCTTGTCCGCCTTCTTCGGGTCGGTGGCGCCCATCACCTCGCGATTCTTCGCGATCGCCCCCTCGCCCTCGAGGACTTGCACCATCACCGGGCCGGATGTCATGAATCGAACCAAGTCCTTGAAGAACGGGCGTTCGCGGTGCACGGCGTAAAAGCCCTCGGCTTCCTTCTGTGAAAGCTGCATCATGCGCGCCGCAATCACTCGCAAGCCCGCTTGCTCGAAACGGCGATAAACGTCGCCGATGAGATTACGGCCCACGCCGTCTGGCTTGACGATGGAAAGAGTACGCTCGATTGGCATGGCGACAACCTCGGAAGAGCACGGGAAGCCCGCCCATTGAGGGGGGCCGACAAAGACCGCGAAGTGTACTGGAGCAGGCCCGCTCAAGCAATCAGGATAACAACCGAAGTCCCTGTATTACTTGGGAAAACCCCAGACCCGAGGCCGACGCGACGCCCGCGCTTGGGGCGGCGTCAGGGTCTTTTCAGACGTTGAAGCTCTCGCCGCAGCCGCATTCGCCTTTGGCTTTCGGGTTTTGGAACTTGAAGGCCTCGTTGAGACCCTGTTTGACGAAGTCCACCAAAGTCCCGTCTATCAGCGGCAGACTCAAAGGATCGACCACGACTTTCACGCCGCGCGCCTCGAAAACCGCGTCGTCCGGACGAATTTCGTCAGCATAATTCACGACATACGCGAATCCCGAGCAACCGGTCTTCTTGATTCCGACGCGCAAGCCCAACCCCGCCCCGCGTTGCGCCAAGTGAGATCTAACCCGATCAGCGGCGGATTCCGTCAACAAAATCGCCATATTGCGCTGCCCTCTCTAGCCACGGCCGCCAAGCCGTTGCGATATACATAACACGCGACCGACCCCTGCGCACGGAACCAGAGCGCGTTTTTTTTCCAAGCTCCCGCCAGGAGCCTGCCTTAACCATTCCGCGCGAGCCGCCACGCGGAACAGGCACATTCCTAAATGGGGGCCGGCGGGTGTTAGTCAATGGCACGTCACGGCCGCCGCACTGCGGTTAGGAGCCTGTCTGACAGGCTCCTAACGCGGCGAACCAGGCGTCCTCGATGAGCAACAGCCGTCCGCGCTTCTCGATCGGCACCGCAAAGCGCTCGCTCAAAGCAGCCACGCTCTCCGGCAGCCCCGCGCCGATGTCACGGCCGGCCGCGTGCTCGGCGACCCACGCAGACACCGCAATGGTGTGCGGACACCCGAAGGCCAGGAAGCGCGCCGCTCGAATGCTCCCGCCGCCAAGCTGTAGGTCGAATTGCACCCAGGCACCCTGCGCGCGCGCGCCGGCGCTGCCGCGGCAAACGTCGGGACCCGCGAGCACTCCCGCTCCGGGGGCGGTTTGGAAATAATGCAGTGTCAGTTCGCTGTAGTTCACGCGCCGCTAATCCGACGCAAGCGCGATACGGCTCGCGTGACGACCTGTATCGCCGTGTCGATATCGAGTTCCGTAGTGAAGCGGCCCAACCCGAATCGCAGACTGCTTTCGCTCAAGACGTCGTCGCGGCCCAACGCGCGCAACACATAGGAGGGCTCCTCGAGTGCCGAAGTGCAGGCCGAGCCGGTCGAGACCGCGAGATCCGGCCGCACCGCCGCGAGCAGACTTTCGCCTTCGACGCCTTCGAACGACACGTTGAGAAGGTGCGGTACCGATCGCTTCGCATCTCCGTTGCGCCAAGTTCCGCCGAGCGATGACAATCCGCGCCATAGCCGTTCCTGCAGGATGGCGATGCGCTCCGCGTCCGCCGCGCGTTGGGCCTCCGCCAATGCGAACGCGAGCCCCATGCCCACCACTTGATGGGTCGCCACGGTGCCGGCACGGAGACCCTGCTCCTGGCCGCCGCCAAAATGCAGCGGCGTGAGATGCACGGGCGAGCCGCGCCCGCGTCGGAACACCAGCGCACCAACGCCCTTCGGGCCATACACTTTGTGCGCCGACAGCGACATCAGGTCCGCGCCGAAGCGGTTGAAATCGATGGCGCATTTACCGGCGCCCTGCGCCGCATCCACGTGCATGCGAGCACCCCCGTGCTTCGCGCAGATCGCAGCGATGGCCGCGATGTCCTGGATCACGCCGATCTCGTTGTTGACGTGCATGATCGACACCAGCACGGTGTCCGCCTCAAGCGCCGCGGCGACCTGATCTGCATGAAT
This sequence comes from Steroidobacteraceae bacterium, assembly GCA_035569355.1. Classification (GTDB taxonomy): domain Bacteria; phylum Pseudomonadota; class Gammaproteobacteria; order Steroidobacterales; family Steroidobacteraceae; genus Bog-1198. The sequence goes on along the minus strand of DATMNF010000085.1, from coordinate 14,700 downwards.
CACCCCGCCCTGCGCCGGGGCCAAATAGGTGACCCGCCAGCCGCGCCGTTCGAGCTCGCGGCAGGGATCGAGAACGGCTTTGTGTTCGGTGCGGGCCGTCACGATGTGGCGGCCGTAGTCCCGGTAGTACTCTGCAACCCCGAAAATGGCCAGGTTATTGGCTTCCGTGGCACCTGACGTCCACACCACGTCTTCGGGCAAGGCCCCAATGCTCTGTGCCACCTGCGCGCGCGACCTTTCGACCAAGCTCGCGGCGGCATCGCCGAAAGAGTGGCTCGATGATGCCGGGTTGCCGAATTCGCCCTCGAGGGTCAAGCATTGCGCCATGGCTGCAGCCACCCGCGGGTCAACGGGTGTCGTCGCCGCGTAGTCCAGGTACACGGGCCGGTTCATTCGCGCCGACCGGGCTCGTTGTGCGGCCGCTGCGCCGACTGACCCCGCCGCCCCTGCACCGCGCTCAGGATGCCGCGCAGAATGTTCAGCTCATTGCGGTCGAGCTGAGCGCGATTGAACAATCGGCGCAAGCGCTCCATGAGGTGGCCGGTCCGATCGTCAAAATCGATTTCGTGAAGGACCTGATGCAGGTGCGCGTAGAAATGTTCGACATCGCCCGACGGGGCCAACGGCAATTCCAGTTGGGTGCGCGATTGCGGCTGCTCGCGCGACACGAAGATTTCGTAGGCCAAGAGCTGCACCGACATGGCCAAATTCAGCGAACAATACTCAGGATTGGCCGGAATTCGCACGAGAACGTTGCAATGGTTCAAATCCTCGGTCGCGAGGCCGTAGCGCTCCGAACCGAACAGCAGAGCTGCGCGATTCTCCCCGGGCAATCCGACGATGCGTCCGGCTACCTCGCGAGGCGTCGTGAACTCCCAGTAGTACGAGCGCGGGCGCGACGTCGTGCCCGCGATGAATCCGCAGTCGCTGATCGCTTCGGCAACGCTCGCGACGATGCGCGCACTCTCCAGAATGTCGTCCGCGCCGGCCGCCAACGCGTTGGCCTCGGCGTGCGGAAACGAACGCGGGCGCACCAGCACGAGATCGGTCAGCGCCATGTTTTTCATGGCGCGCGCAACCGAGCCGATATTCCCGGGATGGCTGGGCTCGATGAGGACGATGCGAACGAGGGCCGTCATGGTGATATTCTAGCGCCACCCTATGCAGCCACTCCTCAATATCGGCATGCGTGCCGCCCGCCGCGCCGGTGATCTGATCGTGCGCAGCCTTTCGCGCCTCGATTCACTGAAAATCGACAGCAAGGGCCGCAACGATTTCGTGACCGACATCGACCGCAAGGCGGAAGCCGACATCATCGCCACCATTCGACGCAGCCATCCACAGCATGCGTTTCTCGCCGAGGAGAGCGGCCGCGCCGGCGATAACGAGTTCGTCTGGATCATCGATCCTCTCGATGGCACGACCAACTTCCTGCACGGTTTTCCGACGTTCGCGGTCTCGATCGCGCTCGAGCACAAGGGCCGGCTGCAGCATGCGGTCGTCTACGATCCGATGCGCCAGGAATTCTTCACCGCCTCGCGCGGCGACGGTGCGCAGCTCGAAGGCAAGAAAATCCGCGTCAGCACGCAGCGCACATTGGAAGGCTCCTTGATCGGCACGGGCTTTCCGTTTCGCGCCGGCGATCACGTCGATGCCTACCTCGCCATGCTCAGAGTGATCATGACCACCGCCGCCGGCGTGCGCCGGCCGGGTGCAGCCTCTCTGGATCTCGCCTATGTGGCCGCCGGGCGCATCGACGGGTTTTTCGAGTTCGGCCTTTCCCCCTGGGACACGGCGGCCGGCACGTTGTTGATTCAAGAAGCCGGCGGCCGCGTCGGGACGCCGGCAGGCTCGGAATACGCGCTCGGGCCCAATGTCGTTGCCGGCAATCCGAAGGTCTATGAAGCGCTGCTCGCGGCCCTTGGGCCCCTGACACCCGCTGCGCTGCGCGCGTAGCGCCCGGCCGGCCGGCCGCCCGTATCCAGACTGGGCCTCAACAAGAAGTTGAGACTTCACACCTAGTGCGGACCGGCCTCCGTCACCGCCTCGCCGGCCGGCGACGGCGCTTGCGGTTCGCGCAGGCGGCTGTGCTTGAAGCCATAGGCGAAATAGAGCGCGATTCCGATGATGCTCCACAGCAGCAATCGCATCCAGGTCGCGCCGGGCAGAAAGCCGGCCATGACCGAACAGAAAGCCACGCCCATGAGCGAGGTGAACCACACCCACTTGACCCTGAAAGGGCGCGGCAGATCGGGGCGCGTATAGCGCAGCACCAGCACGCCCAAACAAACCACGATGAAGGCGACGAGCGTGCCGATCGATACCAGCTCGCCGAGAATGCCGATGGGAAGCAAGCCCGCAAAAGTGCACGCCAACACTCCGGTGATGAGGGTCGCGATGTGCGGAGTGCGGAATGTCGGATGCACCGAGCCGAAGAATTTCGGCAGCAGACCGTCGTGCGACATAGTCAGCCAAATACGAGCCTGCGGGATGATCATGGTGATGATCACCGAGGTGAGTCCAAAGAGCGCGCCCCAGATGACCCAGGCGGAGAGCCACGTGAGTTGCGGATGCGACTCCAGAGCGACGGCCACCGGCGCCGCATCGTTGAGCTGCTTGAACGGCACCAAGCCCGTCATCACGCTCGACATGAGAATGTACAAGACCGTGCAAATGGCCAGGCTGCCCAACATTCCGATCGGGATGCCGCGCTGCGGGTTCTTCGCCTCCTGAGCCACGGTTGAGACGCCGTCGAAACCGATATAGGCGAAGAAAATGATGCCCGAAGCCTGGATGATACCCGTCCATCCGAATTCGCCGAACGTGCCGCTGTTCGGCGGTATGTAGGGCACCCAGTTCGCGGTGTTGACGTACGTGGCACCGAACACGATCACGGCGAGCACGATGCACACCTTGATCGCCACGATGGTGGTATTCACCACTGCCGACTCTTTGATTCCCTTGTAGCACAGGGCTGTCACGGCCGTGACGATGGCGACCGCCGGCAGATTGACGAACGCCCCGGTCGCGTGCACGGCATATCCCGCGCCGTCGGCCGCGAGCGGCGCCGAACTCAGCCAGTCGGGAATGAAGTTGATGCCATAGTGATCGAGCAGCTTGATGAAGTAGCGGCTCCAGCCGACCGCGACCGTGGAAGCAGCCATCATATATTCGAGGATCAGGTTCCAGCCGACGAACCACGCGACACCCTCGCCGAGCGTGGCGTAGCTGTAGGCGTAGGCGCTGCCCGCCACCGGCACCATGGCGGCGAATTCGGAATAGCACAGACCCGCGAACATACAGCCGATGCCGGCGATGATGAAGGAAATGACGATGGCGGGCCCGGCGTGCTGGGCCGCAGCGAGCCCGGTCAGGACGAAGATGCCGGTGCCGATGATGCCGCCGATGCCGAATGCGACCAGCGCCGGGATGCCGAGCGCCCGCTTCAAGCTCTTGTCGGAGGCCTCTTTCTGATAGGCGGCAATCGGCTTGGTTGCGAGTATCCCTTTTAGATTCATGATAGGCACCGCTGTAGCCAGAGAGGACTTCGCGGACTGTAACGGCTTTCACGCGACGCGGGCAAACAATTTACCCAGGAGCCCGATACGGTTAGCCGCTTACCCCCGGTCGGCGCCTGGGCCGGCCGCTACGGCATGCCGTCGATCTCTTCGGGCTTGGTGAGCTTGCGCTCCAGCAGGTCGTCGGTTCGCAAACCGAAGTCCAAAGCGAGCGCCGCGGAAATATAGATCGACGAGTAGGTACCCGCGAGAATGCCGATCACCAACGCCGCGGAGAACGCGTGCAGCGTTTCGCCGCCGAAGAACAGCAGCGCCAGGACGACCAACAAGGTCACGAGCTTCGTCATTATGGTTCGCGACAGCGTTTGATTGATCGATTCGTCGATGACCTGGGCGATACTGAGCTTGCGCACCGTGCGCGCACGCTCGCGGATGCGATCGAACACGATGACGGTATCGTTCAGCGAATAGCCGATGACCGCCAGTATCGCCGCTATGGCGGTCAAATCGAATGTCATCTGGGTCAGCGCAAAGAAGCCGATGACGCAGATCGGATCGTGCAGCACGGCCAATATCGCGCCGAGTGCGAGCTTCAGAGTGAAGCGGAACAGTACGTAGATCAAGATGAGCACCAAGGTCGCGAACAGCGCCCACCCGCCTTTGATGAACAGTTCCTGACCCACCTGCGGACCGATCACTTCGGTGCTCTGCAGCTTGACGCCCGGCTGTACCGCGCTGAAAACCTCCAAGATGCGCGCGCCGATCTGTTCGCCTTTGGCGTTCGGGTCGGGCGGCAGCCGAACCAAGATATCGCGCGAGCTGCCGAAGGCCTGGACCTGGGCATTGGCTATGCCCGCCTTCGTCAGGGCCCCTCGCAACGCCTCGATGTTCGGGGCCTGCGAGAAATTGGTTTCCACCGTCACACCGCCGGTGAAGTCGACGCCCAGATTCAGTCCGCGGAACGCCACCAGTCCGATCGACGAGACGATCAGTACCGCCGACAACCCGTACCACACCTTGCGGGTGTTCATGAACGGGAAGCGCGTTACCTTATGAAAAAATTCCATGTAATGAACCTCGGGTCGAACCAAAGTATCTTCGGCTCGATCCCTTGTCTTTAGATCGACAAGCGGTCGACCTTGCGTTTCCCGCCGTAAATGACTTGTACCAATGCGCGGCTGCCCATCACGGCTGTGAACATCGACGTCCCGATTCCGAGCATCAACACCACGGCGAAGCCGCGTACCGCACCGGCGCCGAACAACCACAGCACCAAGCCCGCGATGAAGGCAGTGATATTGGAATCGAAGATCGCGGAGAACGCACGCTCGAATCCGGCTGTGATTGCCGCACGCGGCGACACGCCGTTGCGCAATTCTTCGCGGATGCGTTCATATATCAAGATGTTGGCGTCAACCGCCATGCCCACGGTCAGGACCACCGCCGCGATTCCCGGCAGGGTCAGTGCCGCGCCGAGCAGGGATAAAAGGGCGGTGAGCAGCACAACGTTGGCCGCCAGAGTGATGTCCGCTATCAAGCCGAATACCTTGTAATAGACCGCCATGAACACGAACGCGGCCAACATGCCGAACACCATGGCGCGAACGCCCTTGTCGATGTTGTCCTGACCCAAACTCGGACCGACTGCCCGCTCTTCCACGGGAGACAGGGGCGCCGCCAGACCGCCGGCGCGCAGCAGCAACGCCAATTCGCGCCCTTCGATCGGATTGACACCGGTTATCTGAAAGTTGTTGCTGAACACACCGCGAATGGTCGCTCGATTGATGACCTCTTCGGTGGTGCGGTCGACGACAACGCCTTCGGCATTCTTGTCGCGCGAGCGGTCGATGAAGACCACGGCCATCAAGTGGCCGAGATTCTCCTGGGTGTTCTTCAGCATCTTCGCCGCGCCCCGGCTATCCAAGCTCACCGACACGGCGGCGCCCTCTTGAGTGTTCGGTTGGAACGAGGCATCGGTCAGTTGATCGCCGGTGACCACCACCTCTCGCTTCAACAACACCGGCTGCTTGTCGCGCGTGTAATACAGTTTGGAGCCCAACGGAGCGCGTCCCGTGCTCGCCGCCTCGAGCGGATTGTTGGCCTCGTCGACCATGCGGAACTCCAGGGTCGCCGTCTTGCCCAGGATCTTCTTGACCTCGGCCGAGTTCTGCAGCCCCGGCAGCTGGATGGCGATGCGGTCCACGCCCTGGCGCGCGACCTGCGGCTCCGACACCGCAAGTTCCGGACTATTGAGGCGATTGCGCAAAATCACGATATTCTGCTGAACCGCGTAGTCCTGCCGCTCCTTGATTTCCTGCGGCGTCAGTTTCAGCTCCAACGCGGGCGCGGCGTCGACCGCCGTCTCGGTCAAATTCAAGTTTCGGCTATCCGCGAGTATCGCCGCCTTGCCCTTCACCGAACCGTCGGCGTCGCGGAACAAGACCCGCACGCGATACCCGGGGTAGTCGACGACGACATCCTGATATGGCACCCGCGCGCTGCGCAACGATGCGCGAAAATCCTGCTCGTGCCGATCGAGCAGCTGCTTGACGGCCCCCTGCACGTCGACCTGATAAACCAGGTACACGCCGCCGCGAAGATCCAGGCCCAGTTTCAACGGATTGAGTCCGAGGTTGCGCATCCACTCCGGGACGCGCGAAGCCTGCGAGAGTGCAATGGTGAACTGATTGGGGCGCGCTTCGTTGATCACATCGCGCGCCTTCAATTGGTCCTGCTTGCTGCTGAAACGCAGCGTCAGGCGTCCTTGATCGAGAAAGGCGCCGCTCGGCGTTACTCCCTTTTCCTTCAGGAGTTGTTCGATCGCGGTTCGATCGCCCTCGATCACGGGGGCTCGATCGCGCGCCAGCTGCAGCGCATTTTCCTCGCCGAACAGGTTGGGCACTGCCAGGAATATCCCTACAGCCAAGACGATCGCGATCAACACGATCTTCCAGCGCGGATACGCGATCATGCGCTCTTGACCGTGCCCTTGGGCAACACCTGCGCGACTTGAAATTTCTGCAGCTTGACGTTGACGCCATTGGCGATTTCGAGCGTCAGGAACTGATCCCCAACCTCGGTCACCTTGCCGAGAATGCCGCCGGCGGTCGCCACTTCATCGCCCACGGCGACCTTGGAGAGCATCTCGCGCTGTTCCTTGGCGCGCTTGTTCTGCGGCCTGATGAGCAGGAAATAGAACACCACCAGGAGCAGGACCGGCAGCAGCAAGGCGCTCAGCATGCTTTGACCACCGGTGGCGCCGGCGGCTTGGGCATTTGCCGTATTAATCAAGAAATCCATAGTGTTACACTCGTTTTTTGCAGCGGACGCCAGGACGCAAAGCCGCGTAGTATACAGGAGCTTGAGCCCAAACTTAACGCGCGCGCGCCGTTGTCCTCAAGGCATAGAACTCGGCTGCGTAGGCGTCGAACCGACCCGCCTCGATCGCCTCTCGAATCTCCCTCATCAAGCGTTGGTAGAAGAACAGATTATGAACGGTGTTCAAGTGCGCTCCCAATATTTCGCCGCACTTATCCAGATGCCGCAGATAGCTGCGGCTGTAGTTGCGGCAGGTGTAGCAGTCGCATCCCTCTTCGATCGGGCCCGTGTCGCCGTGGTGACCGGCGTTGCGGATATTGACGACGCCGGTGCGCGTGAACAGGTGCGCATTGCGGGCATGCCGTGTCGGCATGACGCAGTCGAACATATCGACGCCGCGGCGAACCGCTTCGATGATGTCCTCGGGCCGCCCCACGCCCATCAAATAGCGCGGCTTGTGCGGCGGCATTCGGACCACTAGCTGCTCCAATACGAGGTCGCGCTCCGCCTCGCTCTCGCCCACGGCCAGCCCCCCAATGGCTAAGCCGGCGAAACCGATTTCCTCGAGGGCGGCCAAGGACGCCAGCCGCAAATGCGGGTGGATCCCGCCCTGCACAATGCCGAACAGGGTGCCGGGAGGCGCTGTGCGGTAATACTCGCGAAAGCCGCGCAACGCCCAGCGCATCGACAATTCCATGGAGGCACGCGCTTGCGCCTCCGTGGCCGGATACGGCGTGCATTCATCGAAGCTCATTGCCACATCGGAAGCCAAGGTGCGCTGAATGCGCATCGATTCCTCGGGCGAGAGGAACACTTGTGCGCCGTCGACCGGCGAGCGGAAGTGCGCACCCTCTTCGGTGATTTTTCGCATCTCCGCCAGACTCCACACTTGAAACCCGCCGGAATCCGTGAGGATCGGCCGCCGCCAATGCATGAAGCGATGCAACCCCTGATGTGCCGCGATGACCTCGAGCCCCGGCCGCAGATACAGGTGGAAAGTGTTGCCCAGCACGATTTCCGTGCCGATCCCTTCGAGATCCTCCGGCGTCATCGCCTTGACCGTGCCGTAAGTACCGACTGGCATGAATACCGGCGTCTGCACGGTTCCGCGCGGAAACTCGAGCCGGCCGCGCCGCGCCGCGCCGTCTCGCGCCAGCAATTCGAACCGCATCGGCCCCAAATCGCCGTGGCGCGCGTCGTTTCGAACGGGTGCCTCGGCGCCGTGCGGCGGGATCACACGCGCTCCAGCGCCGAGCTTGCCGGTGTCAAGAACATCGCGTCACCGTAGCTGAAAAAACGATACCGCGCCTGCACCGCGTGAGCGTACGCCGCGAGCAGGGCCTCTCGTCCCACGAAGGCCGAGCAGAGCATCAGGAGCGTCGACTCCGGCAGGTGAAAATTGGTGAGCATGGCATCCACCGAGCGAAACCTGTGGCCCGGTTTGATGAAGATGCGCGTTGCGCCTCTGTACGGAGCAACTCGGCGGCCGTTTGCCCCGGCCTCGCCCGTAGAAACGCCGGCCGCGGTCTCCAAGCTCCTCACGACCGTCGTGCCGACGGCTATCACGCGGCCGCCCGCGGCGCGCGTTGCGTTGATTGCATCGCAAGTTGCTTCGGGCACCGATAGGTACTCCTCATGCATTTCGTGCCCCTCGATGTCGTCCGCCCGGACCGGCTGGAACGTGCCGGCGCCGACATGCAGGGTCACGAAGGCATGGCGTATTTGCCGACGGCGGAGCTCGGCGAAAGTATCGGCGTCGAAATGCAGACCCGCGGTCGGCGCAGCGATTGCGCCCGGAACGCGCGAATAAACCGTCTGATAGCGTTCGCGATCGGCGATTTCGGCCTTCCGGCCGATGTAGGGAGGCAGCGGTATTTCTCCGTGAGCCTCGAAAAATGAGGCGACATCGCACGAGAACTCGAGATGAAACAGCTCCCCATGCCGCCCCAGCATGCTTGCGACGTGGCCTCCGGGCAGCTTGACGGTCGCCGCCGTCCTCAAGCCCTTGCTCGCCTTGAGATGGACGAGCGCGGTATTGGCCGTCAAGGCCCGTTCGAGCAGAATTTCGACGCGCCCGCCGCTCTCCTTGACGCCGAAAGCCCGCGCGGGAATCACGCGCGTATCGTTGAAAACGAGCAGATCGCTCGGGCCAAGCAAGGACGGGAACTCCCGGAATTGCAGGTCTCGCCGCAATCCGGCGGCGCCGTCGAGCACCAGCATCCGGCTTGCGGAGCGAGTCGCGGCAGGCCGCTGAGCAATGAGTTCCTGGGGAAGGTCGAAGTGAAAATCCGAGCGACGCATGTGAGTCAAGCATTCTACCAAGAGCGGCAATCGCATATACTGCGCGGTCTGGCATGCCCGGATGGCGGAACTGGTAGACGCGCCGGACTCAAAATCCGGTGGTGGTGACACCGTGTGGGTTCGATTCCCTCTCCGGGCACCAGAATCTTATTTATTGGATGTGCTTTGAATTTCTGCAGCAACTGCGGCTCACCCGTCGAATTCAAGATCCCCACAGGGGACCATCTGCCGCGCTTCGTATGCTCGAGCTGCGGCATGGTCCACTACAAGAACCCGTTGCTGGTTCTGGGTTGCGTTCCCATATGGGAAGACAAGATCTTGCTGTGCCGCCGTGCCATCGAGCCGCGTTTGGGGTTTTGGACGGTGCCCGCCGGTTTCATGGAAAACGGCGAGACCTTGCAAGCCGCCGCGGCGCGCGAATGCTACGAGGAAGCACTGGCGAAGGTTGAGATCGGTTCTCTTCTGGCGATTGCCAGCGTCACCGGCGCCAACCAGGTGCACGTGATGTTTCGCGCCAAATTGCTGCAACCCGAATTCGCGCCGGGCCCGGAAAGTTTGGAGGTCCGCTTGTACGATGAGAGCGAGATCCCGTGGACGCAGCTGGCATTCCCAAGCGGTGAATTCACGCTGCGCAAATTCTTCGGCGATCGTGCCGCTGGGCGCGAGGATCACCATTTCGTCGAATTGAGCCGCCGGCTGAAATCCTGAGGCGGGAGCACGCCGTGTTGCGGCTGTCGCTGTCTTGCCGCTGTGGCAGAATAGTGTTCCGCGTTCAACCGTCAATAGAAGGGCAAGTCATGGCATTCGTGGTCACCGAGAGCTGCATCAAATGCAAGTACATGGATTGCGTGGAGGTTTGCCCGGTCGATTGTTTCCACGAAGGCCCGAATTTTCTGGTGATCGATCCGGATGAATGCATCGACTGCACGCTGTGCGAGCCGGAGTGTCCGGTTGAAGCTATTTTTTCAGAAGAAGAGATACCGGACGGCCAGCAAGACTTTCTCAAATTGAACGCGGAACTGGCCAAGAAATGGCCCGTGATCAGCGAGAAGAAGGCGGCGCCGGCCGATGCCAAGCAATGGGAAGGTGTGGCGGAAAAGCTCAAGCTGCTCGAGCGTTAGCCTATCGGCACTTTGCCGTCGGCGGCCCGTCAGCGCTTCGCCAGCTGCAGATCCTTCAGTTGCTGCACGAGTTCGTTCGGCGGCATGTAGCCGTTTATGTAAGCGCCGCTATCCGTGATGATCGCCGGCGTGCCGTGGACCCCGACACTCTGACCCAAGGCGAATTCACGGGCCACCGGCGTCACGCCGCAGGTCTTGTTCATATCCAAAGGAAAGCCGGCCTTCGCCCGGGTCAACGCCACGTTGCGATCCGGCGAGCACCAAACGACTTCGGCTTTTTTCCAGCTTTCCGTGTTCGGCCCGGTGCGCGGAAAAAACATGTAACGGACGCGAATTCCCAAACGGTTCAATTCAACGATCTCGCTGTGCAGCTTGCGGCAATACGCGCAATCGACATCGGTGAACACGGTGATGGTGTACTGCGGGTTCTTGGGCCCGAAGATCACCATTTCCGATTCGGGAACCGCGTTGATCATCGCGCTGCGCGCGCGTGCGCGCAGCGCTTCGGATAGATTCTCCCGCGAGCTCATATCGTAGAGATTGCCGTCGATGTAATACTTGCCGTCCGCGGTCAGGTAACTGATCTCGGCCCCCTGCATGAATTGGTAGATTCCGGGAATCGGCGACGGCTGCAAATCCTCCAGCTTCGACCCGGGCGGCAGGTCTTTCAGCAAAGCTGCGCGCGGATCCGCGGACTGATCGGCGGGAACGGCGCGGACCGGCTCGGGCTCGGCCGCTCGCGCGTTCAAGTCCGCGGTGAAGGCGAACAGAGCGAGGGCGGCAAGGATTCTCGGCATGCTAACGGCTCCAGCGAATTCTACGTTCGACCCTGCGGCCGCCCAAGAGGTTCACAATACTAGCAGAGGCCGCCGGTCAGGCGCCCGCGGCTCGGCTGCACCGACTAGCCGCGCGGATGGTGCTGAGAATGCAGTTCCTTCAGACGCTCGCGGGCGACGTGAGTGTAGATCTGAGTCGTCGATAGATCGCTGTGCCCCAGCAGCATTTGCACGACGCGCAAATCCGCGCCGTGGTTCAGCAAGTGCGTCGCGAAAGCGTGCCGCAAGGTATGCGGGGAGAGTTCCTTCTCAACTCCAGCTTTCTTGGAATAGCGCTTGATGATGTGCCAAAACGCCTGACGCGTCATGCGGTCGCCGCGCCGCGTCGGAAACAGGTAGTCCGTCTGTCGTTCCAACAAGATCTCGAGTCGCGGGCCCTGCATGAATTGCTGCAGCCACTTCACCGCCTCCTCGCCCAGCGGTATCAGGCGCTCGCGGTTGCCCTTGCCGACGACGCGCATCACGCCTTGATTGAGATTGACCTGATTATGTTTAAGGCTTACCAATTCGGAGACCCGCAAGCCCGTGGCGTACAGCACTTCGAGCATGGTGCGATCGCGATGGCCCAGCGGGTCCGCTACGGTGGGCGCCTCGAGCAGCGCATCGACCTCGGCCTCGGTCAGCGACTTCGGCAGGGATCGGCCGATCTTCGGCATGGCGATTTGACCCGTCGGATCGAGCTCGATCAAACCCTCGCGCACCATGAAGCGGTAGAAGCGCCGAAAACTCGACAGTTGCCGAGCGGTGGATCGGGGCCTCGATCCGCCCTCGACCCGCGCGGCGATGAAGCCCAATAGTTCAATGCGCGTCGCTTTGAGGAGCGCGCTGTCGTGCTCTTCCAGCCAGCGCGCGAGTGCGGTCAGATCGGCGCGGTAGGCCGCCAGGGTGTTCGCCGACAGTCCACGCTCCAACCACACCGCATCGAGGAAGCGCTGTAATGCTGGATCCGACGCTTCGCGCACAGCGGGTACCGCTGCGCCCGAGGTGCGTGTATAAACCGTCCGTTTAAGAGCCGTCACCATAGTCTTCCGCGTTCGCACGAAATGGTGCTGTATGTGTAGCGCGGGATCCAGTATGCGAGGGGTGCCGGAAGGTCGGCGTGACCAGAATCACAGTACAGTTAAGTATTAACATAAGGAGAACCAGATCACAGTAATTAGGCGCGTGACCCTCCGTAAAGCGGCGCAGCCGCTGTATACGGGCTATTGCGCCGTGCTGTTCTTGGCCCTGGGAATAACCGTGCTCGTGATCAATCTGTTCCTGCGGAGCCTGCGACGGCGCCGGCTGGTAGCCGGATTGTTCTCGCGCATTTTCCTGCGCGCCGCCGGCATTCCGTTCGTCGTCGAAGGACTGAATCGCCTGCCGAAGATACCCTGCGTGGTGGTGGCCAATCATGCGAGCTATATCGACGGGCTGGTCGCCGCGGCTGCGCTGCCGCCGGATTTTGCGTTCGTGATCAAAAAAGAAATGGTGCGGGTGCCGCTCGCGGGCCTGCTGCTCCGGCACTTGGGGTCGCAGTTCGTCGAGCGCTTCAATCGGCACAAAGGCGGGATCGATGCTCGCCGCGTGCTGAAACTCGCCGCCACCGGTCAGTCCTTGGTGTTCTTTCCCGAAGGCACGTTCACCGAGATCCGCCAAATAGGCAAATTCCTCGGCGGTGCGTTCACCACGGCGGCGCGCTCGGACATGCCGGTCGTGGCCGTGGCCATTCACGGAACGCGGGCCGTTCTGCCCCCCGACGGCCTGCTCATCCAGCGCTCGCCGATTCGCGTCGAAATACTCGAGGTGCTGAGCCCAAGCGATGCCCGACATCGCAGCCGGGAGTTGATTGCCCGTGCGGTGGGCGAGCCGCTGGCGCCCTGAAGCCCAAAACCGGCCCGATGCGCCCCCGCGCATGCGCCGCGTTATACTAGCCTCCTCCCGCGCAAAATCACGGAATCGCACTTATGAATCCCGATCCTGTCGTTATTTTGGCCGCCCGCCGGACCCCGGTCGGCGCCTTCCAAGGTGCTTTCGCCTCGGTCACCGCCCCGCAACTGGGCTCGGTCGCGATCAAGGCGGCGCTTGCGGATTCCAAGGTGTCCGCCTCAGAGATCGATGAGGTCATCATGGGCTGCGTGTTGGCCGCCGGAATCGGCCAAGCACCGGCGCGTCAGGCGGCCCTGGGTGCCGGTGTCCCGGCGAGTGTCGCGGCGACGACGGTCAACAAAATGTGCGGTTCGGCAATGCGTGCGGTGATGTTGGGAGCCGACCAGATCCTCGCGGGCTCGGCCAAGGTTGTGGTGGCCGGCGGACTGGAGTCGATGACCAACGCACCCTACCTCCTGCCGAAGGCTCGTTCAGGCTACCGCATGGGAAACCAAGAGGTGCTGGACCACATGTTCTACGACGGCCTGCAGAGCCCGTGGGATGGACAGCTCATGGGTTGTTTTGCGGAGGCCACGTCGGCTCAATACGACTTCAGCCGTAAAGCCCAGGACGATTTCGCCGCCGAGTCGGTGCGCCGCGCCCTCGCTGCCGTGAACGGCGGCGCTTTCGCGGCCGAGATTGCCCCGGTTACGGCCAAGTCCCGCAAGGGGGAGGTTCTCGTCGACAAGGATGAAACGCCCTTTACCCTCGATATCGCCAAGATCCCGACGCTCAAGCCTGCGTTCAAGAAAGACGGCACGGTGACCGCCGCGAGTTCCTCCGGAATCTCCGACGGCGCAGCGGCCTTGGTGTTGGCGCGCCAATCCTTCGCGGCAGCGCAGGACCGCAAACCGTTGGCACGCATTCTGGGGTACACCAGCTTCGCGCGTGAGCCGGAATGGTTCACGCTGGCGCCGGTGGGTGCAATACAGAAACTGCTGAAGCAATTGAATTGGCAGAGCAAGGATGCCGAGCTGTACGAGATCAACGAGGCGTTTGCCGCCGTGCCGATGGCGGCGATCAAGGATTTGGGTCTGGACCCAGCCAACGTGAACGTCAATGGAGGGGCCTGCGCGCTCGGGCACCCCATCGGTGCCACCGGGGCGCGCATCATCACCACCCTGCTGTATGCGTTGCGTGCGCGCGGCAAAAAGCGCGGCATCGCGAGCCTGTGCATCGGCGGGGGTGAAGCGACGGCGCTTGCCATCGAACTTCTGTGAGCGCGTCGGTTCTGGCGGTAGTCGACGCGGGCGTCGCACAAATAACGCTCAATCGTCCCGACAAACGCAACGCTCTGGACCGAGCGACGATCGCTCTGCTGACCTCGGAACTCAAGCAATGCGCGGGCAATCGCGCCGTGCGCGTCGTGCAAATCACCGGGGCAGGAAGGGTCTTCTGCGCGGGCGCCGACTTGACCGAGATGCAAGCCCAGGCCCACGCCAGCGAGGTCGATAACCTCAAGGACGCCGAACAGCTAGCGACGATGTTGGGGGTGCTGGATTCGATGCCGAAGCCGACCCTGGCGCGCGTCAACGGCGACGGCTACGGCGGGGCGCTCGGGCTGCTCGGTGCCTGCGACATCGTGGTGTCCGTGGACGACGCCAAGTTTGCGTTCACGGAGGTGCGCCTCGGCATCATTCCCGCGGTCGTTTCGCCGTTCGTGCTGGGCAAGATCGGCGAGAGCGCGGCCCGGCGGTA